>JAICSZ010000185.1 GCA_025936615.1 Pedococcus sp.
AGTGTTGGCGAGGCGGAACCCGTGCTTCTCGGCGAACCGGCGGTAGGGGTGGTCCGCACGCCTGGCGAACGGGTAGGCCGTCTCCATGACCAGGTCGGTGCGGTGGTCCGCACGGCAGATGGACACCAGCTCGGCCAGGACTGCTGCCCCAATGCCGCGGCGGCGACGCTCCGGCTCCACCCAGGGGATGAGCCACGACAGGTGGAGGTTGTCCCGCGTGGCGGAGAAGGCGATTCCCGCCCCGACGACCTCGTCACCATCAAGCGCGACCACCGCGTCCTTGCGCTCCATCGGGTCGTCGTCGGTGAGCTCGATCCGAAGCTCGTCGAGGGTCCAGTTGGCGGCGTAGGGCCGCTCGAACCGCTCGGCTGCGTCGCCGATGGCGTGGAACCGTGCGAGCTCCGCATCGTCGTGCGGGTCGAGCCGGCGGATCTCCATGTCATGACGGTAGGAGCCGGTCGAGCCTGTGCGCCAATGGTTTTCGACTCAGCCGGCGGTCCCGCTGAGGTGGGCGTGGACCAGTGCGACGGCCGCGGCCCCCTCACCGCTCGCTGAGGCAACCCGCTTCATGGACCCCGAACGGATGTCTCCGGCGGCGAAGATCCCGGGCACGGTGGTCTCGAGCGAGGCGGGCGGCCGCCCCTCGCGCCACAGCCCAATCGGCACGTCGCGCCCCGTGCAGATGTAGCCACCGGAGTCGCGCACCACGTCGTCGGGCAGCCACTCGCCGTGCGGGTCGGCACCCAGCAGGAGGAACAGCCCGCCGGCGGCGACGCGCTCCGAGTCCTCAGGACCGGCCACCTCGAGCCACTCCAGCCGTCCGGTGCCGCCGCCCGCCACCACCTGGGCCGACGTGCGCACGGACACCACCGGGGTCGACTCGAGCTGGCGGACGAGGTAGTCCGACATCGTCTCCCGCAGGTGTGTCCGGCGGACCACGACGCTAACGCTGCGCGCGAAGTGGGCCAGGTGCAGGGCGGCCTGTCCGGCAGAGTTGCCGCCGCCGACGACGAAGACGTCGCGGCCCGTCATCTCGCGCGCTGCGCTGGTGGCGGCGCCGTAGTAGACGCCCAGGCCGACCAGCTCCTCCAGCTGGGCAACCCCGAGGCGGCGGTAGGAGACGCCCGTGGCCACGAGCACCGCGCGGGCCAGCAGCTCGCCGTTCTCGGTGCGCACCCGGTGTGGCTCCCCCGGACCGGCGCTGGCCACGATGCCCTCGGCGCTCAGACCGGTGTAGATGCGCGCGCCGAACCTGGTCGCCTGGAACCGCGCGCGCTGCGCGAGTCGCATGCCCGAGATGCCGCGCGGGAAGCCGAGGTAGTTGCGGATCATGGAGCTGGTGCCCGCCTGGCCGCCCACAGCCTCGGACTCGATGACGACCGTGTCGAGCCCCTCGGAGGCGCCGTAGACGGCGGCGGCAAGACCGGCTGGACCGGACCCGATGACGAGCAGGTCGGAGGTGCTCGTGGTGTCGAGCGTCTCGGGCGAGCCGTAGACGATCCGCGCCACGTCGCGGGCAGTGGCGCCGGAGATGACCCGCCCGGCCGCGCCGGACCACACGACGGGCAGCTCGGGTGGGCCACCGGTCTCCTCCCCTACCCGGCCGAGCACGATGCGGCCGACCTCGCTGTCGGGGGTGTAGCGGCTGTGGGAGATCCCCATCCGGTCGAGGAAGTCGACGATCCGCGACGCCTCCGCGGATGCCGGCTCGTCGACGATCTTGACGTTGACGACGACCGGTTCGGCCGCGGTCCAGCCCCAGTCCGAGAGATACTCGGTCACGGCGGTGTGGAACTCCTCGTCGCGCGCACCGGTCGGGATCAGCAGGTAGGTGTCGATGCGTCCGTGGCCGAGGGCCTCCCGCAGCTTGGGCAGCATGTCGGAGTACTGGCCCCGGGCCGCCAGGCAGATCCGCCGCGCGGTCGGCACCGCGGCGGAGAGCTCGTCGAGCAGGTCCAGGCCGGCCTCGACGCCGGGCAGCGCCCACCCGACGCCGAGCAGCGCGACCGGCTGTCCGTCCTCGACGCATCCGGCCACCGCCTGCCGTGCCGTCTCGGCGCTGTCTGCGCAGCGGACGTCGTAGTCCCTTGCGTAGCGGGCGAACTCGCTGTCGACGGTCGCCAGGTGTTCAGGGGCGACCGCGAGCACCAGCGCGGGACGGCCGGGCTCCGGGGGCGTCATGGAGGGTCAGCCGCCGGCGCGGGCATCGTCGTCGATGAGCCAGGAGTCGCCGTCCTTGACCAGGGTGAGGACATGGGTCTCGTCGGTGTCGTCGCCCCCGTCGCGCTTGAACTTCAGGTCGACCGTGACCGTGCCGGCCTTCGGGTCGGCCTTGGCGTTGTCGGTGTCGACCGACTTGAACTGGCTCCAGAACTGGTCGTACGCCTCGCGCCCGCCGGACTTGTCCTGCATCGCAGGGGTGAGCTGAGCCCAGGTGGCGTCGCGCTTCTTGTCGTTCGTCACGTCGCGGTAGTAGCCCTGCACGAAGCGCTCCATGCTGCGCGCGTCCTGCGCGGATGCCTCGGTCGTCGTGGTGGTCGTGGTGGTGGTCGTGGACGTGGTGCTGCTCGAGGAGCTCGACGACGAGGAGGACGTCGAGGGTCGCGTGGACGCAGTGCTCGGCGGGGAGGTGGTGGAGCTGGTGGTCGACGGCCCCGGCGTCCCAACGGAGTTCGCGCGGTAGAGCGCGTAGCCGAGAGCGGCCAGAGCAGCGACGAGCAGGATGATGACGATGGGCACCCACGGACTGGTGCGTCGCCGTTGCGGGTCGCCAGGAGCCTGCAGAGGGTATGCCGCGGGGCCGGCCGCCGCGGCTGGTGCGGGGTCTACTGGCTCGAGTCGTTGCGTCCCCGCGAGACCCTCGGGGATCACCTCGGTGGCGGCCGGGTCGACGGCGAGCGCAGCTCCGGCCGGGAGCGCCAGAGTCGTGTCACCGTGGGCGATCGCGTCCAGCCGCCGTGCGGCCGTCGCCATGTCCCAGCGTCGCTGCGGGTCGGGGTCCATCATCGCCCGGATGGCACCGGCGAGGGGGCCGGCCTGCTCCATCGGCCGCGCATGCCCGGCGGCGATGTTCTGCAGGGTGGCGAGGGGGTTGGGCTGCGCCTCGTAGGCGCCCTGTCCCTCGACGGCGTAGTAGAGGGTGGCGCCGAGCGCCCACACGTCCGACGCGGAGGTCGGGTTGCCACCACGCGCCAGCTCGGGCGCGAGGTAGCTGGGGGTGCCGGTCATGAACCCGGTCTGCGTCAGCTGGTCGTCGGCATGCGCGCGGGCGATCCCGAAGTCGCTGATCTTGGGCACGCCACCGCGCGAGAGCAGGATGTTGCCCGGCTTGATGTCGCGGTGCACGATGCCCCGCTCGTGCGCCCTCGCCAGCGCACCGGCGACCGCGGCACCGATCGCCGCGACCTGTTGCGGCGCCAGCCCCCCGGCCTGCCGGGCCGCCTCGGCGAGCGTCTGGTTCTCGACGTACTCCATGACGAGCCAGTGCGAGTCGTCCTCGTCGAGGATGTCGTAGACGCCGACCGCATTGGGGTGGTTGAGCGAGGCGGCGATCCGGGCCTCGCGCATGGCCCGCGCCGCGGCGGCGGGCTCACCCGGCAGGGCGCCGATCTGCTTGACGGCCACCTCGCGGTCCAGGACGGTGTCGCGGCACAGCCAGACGGTGCCCATGCCACCGCGCCCGACGGCCCGCATCACCTCATAGCGTCCGCCGATCACCTGGGGGTCCACGTCGTGGTCGTCCTTCCGGTTGGGTCGGCCCTCACCCTATGACGGCCGCTTGTCCCGGGCAGCCCCCGAACCTTCGGCCACGGTCAGACCTGCTGGCGAACGTTCACCGTGACAACGAACCTTGGGCGAAGGTTGGGCTCGCCGAGGAGGCCGGGAGGGCACTCAGCCGAGTGCGGCCACCACCTGGTCGGCGGCGGCATACGGGTCGTTGGCCCCGTCCACCACCTGCGCGGCGAGCTCGTCCACGCCCTGGCCGTGCCGCAGGTCAGCCATCCTCGCGCGCAGCTGCTGCAGCGCGATCGACTCGATCTCGTCGCCCGCGCGGCGCACGCGGCGCTCGCGCAGGGTGCCGGTGCGCTCCATCCAGGCCGTGTGCTTGTCGATCGCCTCCAGCACCTCCTCGATGCCTCGACCTTCGGCCGCAACGGTCTTCACGACCGGTGGACGCCACAGACCGGGCTCGGTGCGGTCGCCGAGGCTGATCATGTGCCGGATGTCGCGCACCGTGGCGTCGGCGCCCTCGCGGTCGGCCTTGTTGACCACGAACACGTCACCGACCTCGAGGATGCCCGCCTTGGCAGCCTGGATGCCGTCGCCCATGCCGGGGGCGAGCAGCACGATCGTGGTGTCGGCGAGGCCCGCGACCTCGACCTCGGACTGGCCCACCCCGACCGTCTCCACGAGGACGACGTCGCACCCCGCCGCGTCGAGCACCCGCAGCGCCTGCGGCGTGGTCCAGGCCAGCCCGCCGAGGTGACCGCGGCTGGCCATCGAGCGGATGTAGACCTCGGGGTCGAGCGCGTGGTCCTGCATCCGGACCCGGTCACCGAGCAGCGCGCCTCCGGAGAACGGCGAGGACGGGTCGACGGCCAGCACGCCGACTCGCCTGCCCTGCGCACGGTAGGCCGCCACGAGCGCGTTCGTGGACGTGGACTTGCCGACGCCCGGGCTGCCCGTGATGCCGATGACGTGGGCGTTCCCGGTGAGCGGGGCGAGCGCGGCCATCACCTCACGCAGCGCCGGGTGGGCGTCCTCGACGAGCGAGATCAGCCGGGCGACGGCGCGAGGCGAGCCTGCCCTGGCCGACTCGACCAGGGCAGGGACGTCGACGGTGCGGGGCGCCAAGCGGTCAGGCCTGCGCGTCGGTCTTGGGCACGCGGACGATCAGGGCATCGCCCTGGCCGCCGCCACCGCACAGCGCGGCCGCGCCGACGCCGCCACCACGGCGGCCCAGCTCGAGCGCGAGGTGCAGGGCCAGCCGGGCGCCGGACATGCCGATCGGGTGGCCGAGCGCGATGGCACCGCCGTTGACGTTGACCTTGTCGAGGTCGATGCCGAGCTCCTTGGCGGAGGCCAGCCCGACGGCGGCGAACGCCTCGTTGATCTCGACGAGGTCGAGGTCGTCAGGGCTGATCCC
>JAICSZ010000272.1 GCA_025936615.1 Pedococcus sp.
GGCTGCATGGGCAAGGCTCCCGTGGTCCCACTACCCCGCAACGTCTGGCGGACCCCCTCGTCGGGGACTGCGTCAACGGGTTCATCCTGCGCGACGGCGACGGCCAGGTGACGCTCGTCGACATGGGCATCAAGGCCTCCGGTCCCAAGGTGCTCGCCGCAGTGGCCGCGGTCGGCTCGGGGCCCTCGGACGTGACCCTGCTGCTGCTGACCCACGCCCAGCCCGACCACGCCGGAGGAGCCGCCCACGTCGCCGAGGCGACCGGCCGGGACTTCGGCATACACGAGGACGACGCCGCCTACGCAGAAGCCGGTCACACCGCCCAGCGGCGCACCGCCTGGCCGCGCTCGACTACGCGACGGCGGCGTTCACGCACGGACCCGAGATCCGGGTGAACCCGCGTGAGGCGATCCGCCGATTCCTCGCCACCCATCCGGTCGACGGCTAGAGCCGGGCGCGCAGCCAGTCGAGGTCGGCCCGCTGGCCGTCGAGGCCACCACGGGTCTCGATGACGACCGGGGCGCCGGACGCGCGGACCACTCCGGCCAGCTCGTCGGGCTCGATGAGCCCCTCGCCGAGACTCGCGTGCCGGTCGGCCCCGGAGCCGAACTCGTCGCGGCTGTCGTTGCAGTGCACCAGGTCGATGCGCCCCGTGATGGCGGTGATCTGCTCGACCGCCGTGGAGAGCGGGATGCCGCCCGCGTGGGCGTGGCAGGTGTCGAGGCAGAAGCCGACGTTGTCGGACCCCTCGGCTGCCTGGATCGCGTCCCACACCAACGAGATGCGCTCGAGGGTGCGGGCCATGGCGTTGTCGCCGCCCGCGGTGTTCTCGAGGAGGAGTGGCACCTTCAGGTCGGTGGCCTCGATCGCCTTGCGCCAGTTGTCGAAGCCCTTGTCGACGTCCTCGGGCTTCTCGACATGGCCACCGTGGACGATGAGCCCCTTGGCACCGATCGCGGCTGCCGCGTCGACGAACTGCTGGAGCAGCTTGCGACTGGGGATCCGGATGCGGTTGTTGGTGGAGGCCACGTTGATGAGGTAGGGCGCGTGGACGTAGAGGTCGACGTCGGCCGTCTCGGACGCCTCGCGCAGTGCCTCAGGACCGCCGGCGTACTCGAACTCCGGTCCCTTGTAGCCCTGGGGGTTGCCCAGGAAGAACTGGCTGAGCGTCGCCCCGCGCTCGCGGGCCGCCCCGACCGGGTCGACGGACTCGACGTGGGCACCGATGCGGGTCGTGGCTGCCATGGTGCCCACCCTAGGCGGGCCCACCGACTGGAGGTGTGCCGAGTGTCCGGCTCGACGTTCCCCCCTCGACCATCTCCCCTGTCGGTGCCGGAATGCCCGGGGATCCGGCAGTTTCTGCACGGACAGACCGCGGCACTAGCCTTGCGCCGTGACTGAGACGACGCAGACCGCGCAGGCCCGCCACGACGGCCGCACCCCCGACCAGACCCGCGAGGTGCGCATCACCCGCAACTGGCTCGACCATGCCGAGGGCAGCGTGCTCGTCGAGTTCGGACGCACCCGGGTGCTGTGCGCCGCGTCCTTCACCGAGGGCGTGCCGCGCTGGCTCAAGGGCAAGGGGACCGGCTGGGTCACGGCGGAGTACGAGATGCTGCCGCGCTCGACCAACACCCGCTCCGACCGCGAGTCGCGCAAGGGCCGGGTCGGCGGACGCACCCACGAGATCAGCCGCCTCATCGGCCGCAGCCTGCGCGCCATCATCGACACGAAGGCGTTGGGGGAGAACACCATCGTGCTGGACTGCGACGTCCTCCAAGCCGATGGCGGCACCCGTACCGCATCGATCACCGGCGCCTACGTCGCCCTCGTCGACGCGATCGAGGATGCCCGGGCCAAGGGCCTGATCAGCAAGGACGCGCAGCCCCTCACCGGCTCCGTCGCCGCCGTGTCGGTCGGCATCATCGACGGGCAACCGGTCGTCGACCTCGACTACCCCGAGGACTCCACGGCGGAGACCGACATGAACGTCGTGATGACCGGGGACGGCAGGTTCGTCGAGGTGCAGGGCACCGCTGAGGGTGCTGGGGCGGCGTTCGACCGGGCGCTGCTCGACGTGCTGCTCGACAAGGCGGCCGCGGGCTGCGCGGCGCTCACCACAGCCCAGCAGCAGGCCCTCGCCGAGCCTGCCCGGAGGCGCCTCGCGTGACCCGCGTCGTCCTGGCCACGCGCAACGACCACAAGGTCGTCGAGCTGCGCGCCATCCTCGCCGACGTCTGTGACGAGCTCGGCCTGGAGATCGTCGGCGCCTCCGAGTGGCCGGACGCACCCGAGGTCGTCGAGGACGAGGTCAGCTTCGAGGGAAACGCGCGGCTCAAGGCGGTCGCGCTGGCGCAGCACACCGGGCTGCCATCGCTCGCCGACGACAGCGGCCTGGCGGTCGAGGTGCTCGGGGGCGCTCCAGGCATCTTCAGCGCCCGCTGGTCAGGGCGGCACGGCGACGACCTCGCCAACCTCGAGCTGCTCCTCGCGCAGCTCGGCGACGTGAAGGACGAGCACCGCGCCGCGGCGTTCGTGTGCGCGGCCGTGCTCGCGATGCCCAGTGGCGAGGTGCGCGCCACCGAGGGCCGTATGCCGGGTCGCCTGGCTCGTGAGCCCAAGGGCAGCAACGGTTTCGGTTACGACCCGATCCTGGTGGTCGAGGGTGACACCCGGCACTCGGCCGAGCTGAGTCCGCAGGAGAAGAACGCCATCTCCCACCGTGGCAAGGCGTTCCGCGCGATGGCACCGCACCTGCGCGAGCTGCTCGCCTGAGCCCCGCACAGGCCACTGTGAGGCGGCCGCAACAACGTGCAGTGCAGGACCGACCCGCTGTCACCGTGCTGCCCCCTCGCCCGGGCGTAGGCACTGCACGTTCGTGCTCGCATCCACGGGCGGTCGTTAGACTCGCGGCGCGCGCAAGTGGCGGAATTGGCAGACGCACCAGGTTTAGGTCCTGGCGCCCTCGGGTGTGCGGGTTCGAGTCCCGCCTTGCGCACGTGAGCGACGACGTGGGCGACTTCTCCTACCCGCCGGCGCTCGAGGTCGCCTCGTGGCGTCGGGAGGTGCACGCGATCTACGCCGCGGTGCGCGCCGAGGCAAACCCTGCAGCCGCCCACAGCCTCTGGGTGCGGTCGCGCACGGAGCTCTTCGACACCCATCCCGCGAGCCCACGCCGACCGGGGCTAAGGCTGAGACACGCCCCGTACGACGCGGCATACCGCTTCACCGCCACCATCGAGCCGGCCGAGCTCCATCCCTGGCAGTTCACCTCCGGCACCGACGGGGTGGTACCGTTCACCGGTATCGGGACCGTAGCCCTCGGCCACCTCGGTGAGGTTGCGCTGTGGTGGCTCGACTCCTACGGGGGCGGGGTGTTCCTGCCGCTGCGCGACGGCTCGGCGGGGCGAGACACCTACGGCGCCGGCCGATACGTCCTGGACACCGTCAAGGGCGCAGACCTGGGCAGGGTGGGTGGGGCGTGGGTGGTCGACCTCAACTTCGCCTACAACCCGTCGTGCGTCTACGACCACCGCTGGGTCTGCCCCCTCGCCCCGCCCGCGAACCGGATCGAGGCGCCGACGCCCGTCGGCGAGCTGCTTCCAGCGGGGTACTGACGCGCCCCTGACAGAGCCGGTCCCGGCGCCACCACGGCGCCGGGAGCGGCGATGGGTCAGTGAGCGTCAGCTCACGGAGCTGCCGTCAGCGCCGAGACGTAGTCCGGAGCCTTGGGCGTGCCCCACCCGGTGGTGAGGTCGTAGCCCGAGGTGGTCGGGAACCCGGGAACCGGGTCGGGGGTGACGAACCCGTCGGCGCCGGTGTCCCACATCCGGTTGTTCTGCAGGTGACCACTCGGCGTGGAGCCGTACTGCCGCGCGACGATGTCGAGGAACGCCGAGCCCTGGTCGAACGACGAGGAGTAGATGACCTCGTTGAGGTTGCCGATGCCGGGCTTGTGGGCAGCCGCCCGCGCCTGGTTGGCGATCGCGGTCATCGCGGCTGCCTGAGGCGACGCCGCGGAGGTGCCGCCGAAGACGCCGAACGACGCCGACCCGTCGATCTCCGGGAAGTACGTGCGGTACACCAGCACGCCACCGTTGACCGCCGCGTTCCACGCCAGGTCCGGGACTCCTCGGTGCGAGCCGACGACGCCGGCCAC
>JAICSZ010000426.1 GCA_025936615.1 Pedococcus sp.
CGTCGCCATCGCGGCCGTCGCGTGCCTCGAGATCTCCCGGTCCCGGGCCAGGAAGGGCTCCGATGCCAAGGGCCTGGTCCAGGCGGCTGGCGGTCTGGGAGTGCTCAACGTCCTCGTTGCTGCCCTCTGGCACTGACCTAGGGGGCCGGGCATGTCCGGGACCGCGGTTCGACGTCGTGGCCGCCAACCGGGCGTCGTGGGGTGAGCCGGGCGCTTGCGGCGGCAGCGGTCGACTTCGCCCGTGAGCGGGGAGCGCGAGCGCTCGAGGCGTACCCCATGACCACCACCGAGGCCATCAGCGAGGAGCTGCACCCCGGGACGGTCAGTGTGTTCGCGGACGCCGGGCTCGCCATGGTCTCCCGCCCCATCCCGCGGCGTGCGGTGATGCGTATCGAGTTGGGCTAGGCACCCGCGCGGGGCCCCTCCGTCTCGTTCGCCCCGCCGGTGCCCGACGCCCGGGCGCTCGGGCCCCCGCGCCCTGTCGTGCGCGGGTCGTGGTAGCCGTCCGCCGGCGCCACCATCTCGGCGCGCACGCCGAGCAGCCGGATCGGGCGGTCGTCCTCGAGCCCCGCCAGCAGGTCCAGGGCCGTCGCCGCGATCACGTCGGGGTCGAAGGTCGGCTCCGGCAGCTTGCGGATGCGGTTCGTGGTGAAGAAGGGCGCGAACCGCACCTTGAGGTGGACGCGGGCACAGGCCCGTCCCTCGGCCCTGATGTCCTCGACCACTTGGGCGGACAACGAGTGGACGGCCGCCGAGATCTCCTCTGGCTCAACGAGGTTGGTCTGGTAGGTCGTCTCGCGGCCGTGGGCCCGCGCGACCCAGGGGGTGTCGTCGACGTGCGCCGAGCTCACGCCTCGTCCGAGGCGGCCGTAGTGCGGCCCCATGGTCGGCCCGAACTCGCGCACGAGCACTTCCTCGTCGGCGTCCGCGAGGTCGAGCACCGTGGCGTAGCCGTGCGCGGCGAGCCGGGCGGCGATGCGTGGCCCCACGCCCCAGAGCGCGGTGGTCGGTCGCTCACCCATGACCTCGAACCAGTTGTCCCGGGTCAGCCGGAACGTGCCCCGCGGCTTGCCGAAGTCGGTCGCGATCTTGGCACGCACCTTGGTGTCGCCGATCCCCACCGAGCAGTGCAGGTCGGTGGCCTCGAGCACCGCCGCCTGGATCGACCGCGCGTACGCCTCGGCGTCGTCGGTGTCGACCCCGACGAACGCCTCGTCCCAGCCCAGGACCTCCACGACGGCGCCGGGCATCGCCTTGAGCACCGTCATCACCGTGGCGGAGGCCTCCTCGTAGGCCGGCGCGTCAACCGGCAGCAGCACGGCCTGCGGGCACTTGCGCACGGCGGTCTTGAGCGGCATGCCCGACCGGACGCCGAACTCCCGCGCCTCGTAGGTCGCGGTGGACACGACGGCGCGCTCGGTGGGGTCGCCTCGTCCTCCCACGATGACCGGTAGCCCGGCCAGCTCCGGGCGCCGCAGGATCTCCACGGCCGCGATGAACTGGTCGAGGTCGACGTGCAGCACCCAGGGGGCCATGGCCCCATCCTGC
The DNA here is from genome assembly GCA_025936615.1 of Pedococcus sp. Next base: position 1,549 of record JAICSZ010000426.1, read on the forward strand.
CCGGCGGGTCGTGCTGCAGTGTCCACCTCCCGGTCCGGCGCGCCTCAGGCCGGCACCACCCTGGCGGGACCAACTCAGCACGACAACCCGCCTGTGGACAACCCGCAACGGGTCGCTGCGACCCGCCAGACTGAGTGGCATGGGGGGAGTCGTCAGGGCCTTCATGGTCCAGTCGGGAGGGGTGGCGACGACGGCGCAGCTGCTCGAGGTGTTCAGCCGCAGGACGCTCGACCGGGCCCTGCACGACGGGACGGTCGTGCGGCTGGAGAGGGGCCGCTACGGCGTGCCCGAGCTCGAGGGTGCCCGGGCGGTGGCGCACCGGCTCGGCGGGGTACTGGCGTTGACGAGCGCGGCGCTCGAGTGGGGCTGGGCGGTCAAGACGGTCCCCGAGCAGCCGATAGTCGCGGTTGCCCCGAGCCGCAACATCGCCCCGACCCGCCGCGAGGGCGTCAGTGTCACCTGGCGCAGCCTGGCCGAGGGCGACATCGCCTTCTCCCGCCACACCTCTGCCGTCCGCACCGTGACCGACTGCGCCTGCGAGCTGCCCTTCGACGAGGCACTCGCGGTGGCCGACTCCGCGCTGCGCTCACGCCTGGTCACCCGCGGGGACCTCGGGATCGCGGCCGAGGAGCACCCACGACGTGGCCGGGCCCGAGTGCGTCGCGTGGTCGAGCACGCCTCCACGCTCGCGGCGAACCCTTTCGAGTCGGTGCTGCGTGCCCTTGCCCTCGACGCCGCCGGGGTCGACTGGGTCCCGCAGGTACCGGTGGCGGTCGGAGCCGCGACGCTGCACCCCGACGTGGGGTGTCGCGCGCTGCGCATCGCGCTCGAGGCCGACAGCTTCGAGTTCCACGGAGAGCGCCGTGCCCTGGCGGCGGACTGCTGGCGCTACGACGAGCTCACCGTGGCGGGCTGGCTGGTCCTGCGGTTCGCCTGGGAGCAGGTCATGTTCCAGCAGGACTGGGTCGCGCGGATGGTGGCCGGTGCCGTGGAACAGCGGCTGGCCGCGTA
>JAICSZ010000230.1 GCA_025936615.1 Pedococcus sp.
GACTCAGCCCTGACCGGCGCCGAGCGCTCGCCTCCCACTGGAGCCGCCCCGTCCCACTAGGCTGCAAGGCGTGTCCGCCTACGTCGTCGTGGCCGCAGTGGTCGTGGTCGGCCTGCTGCTGTTCGTGGCGGCCATGGGCGCCCGCGCGCTGATCGCGCCGAAGGCACCCACCCGCGCCAAGCTCACGACCTACGAGTCCGGCGTCGACCCGGTCGGCCGGGACTGGGCGCAGACCCAGATCCGGTACTTCGTCTACGCGTTCCTCTACGTCATCTTCGCGGTCGACGCCGTCTACCTGTTCCCCTGGGCGCTGGTGATCCGCTCCTCGCACCTCGGCGCCGCGTCGCTCGCCGAGATCGCCGTGTTCATCGGCGTCCTGCTCGTCGGGCTGGTGCACGCGGCGCGTCGTGGCCTGCTGAGGTGGCTCTAGGTGGCAGGCGTCGAGCTCGGTATGCCGCGGATGGGCGCCGCGGCGGACCTCGCGCCCCAGCCGGTCAAGGTCGTCCTCAACTGGGGACGCCGGTACTCCCTGTGGGTGTTCAACTTCGGGCTCGCCTGCTGCGCCATCGAGTTCATCGCCGCGTCGATGGCCCGCCACGACTTCATCCGGCTCGGGGTGATCCCCTTCGCGCCCGGCCCCCGGCAGGCCGACCTCATGGTCGTCAGCGGCACCGTCACCGACAAGATGGCGCCTGCCGTCCGGCGCCTCTACGACCAGATGCCCGAGCCGAAGTACGTCATCTCGTTCGGCGCGTGCTCCAACTCCGGCGGCCCCTACTGGGACTCCTACTGCGTCACCAAGGGAGTCGACACCGTCATCCCGGTCGACGTCTACGTCCCCGGCTGCCCGCCGCGGCCGGAGTCGCTGCTCCAGGGCATCATCCGCCTCCAGGAGAAGATCGCCCAGGAGTCCCTGTCCACCAAGGGGATCCGAGCCAAATACGCCGGTCACCGGACGGCCACGGCGGGTGAGGTGACCCGCGGCCTGGTGGCCCCACCAGTCCCAGGGACCGCCACGAGGGCCGAGCCGTGACCGAGAAACCTGCTGCGGCAGACGGCGTCGTCATCGAGCGGCTCGAGGTCGAGGCCGCCGACTGGGTGGGAGCGGTGACCGAGGCACGCGAGGCCGGCTTCGGCTTCTTCGACTGGCTCACCGCCGTGGACCAGACCGACGTGGAGGATGACCCCGGCCTCGACGTGGTCTGCCACCTCCTCGACCCATCGACGCCGAGAGCGTTGCGGCGCATCCTGATCCGTACCCGGGTCCCTGACGGCGAGGCCCTGGCCAGCGTCACGCGCGTCTTTCGCGGTGCAGCGTGGCACGAGCGCGAGACCCACGAGATGTTCGGCCTCGAGTTCGACGGGTTCGACGACGGAACCGGTCTGGGGCTGCGACCGCTGCTGCTCCCCGACGGCTTCGAGGGCACACCGTTGCGCAAGTCGTTCGTGCTCGCCGCCCGTGCCTCGAAGCCGTGGCCCGGCGGCAAGGAGCCCGGGGAGAGCGAGCACACCAAGCCGACCGGTCGTCGACGGGTCAGTGCGCCCGGCGTGCCCGACCCCGAGTGGGGGCCGCGGTGAACGACGCCGTCGAGGTCGTGCTGCGCTCCGTCGGCGTGCTCGCCGCGTTCCTCGTGCTGCCGCTGCTGGTGGGACAGACCGAGCACAAGGTGATGGCGCACATGCAGGGCCGGCTCGGGCCGATGTATGCCGGGGGTTTCCACGGCTGGGCCCAGCTGGTTGCCGACGGCGTCAAGTTCGTGCAGAAGGAGGACATCACCCCGGCGGCTGCCGACAAGCGGGTCTTCCGCTTCGCGCCGGCGGTGGCCCTCGTGCCCTACCTCGTGGCCCTGGCGGCGGTCCCGTTGTCGCCCAGCGTGGTCGGCGCCGACCTGCCCGCCTCGGCCGTGTTCGTCCTCGCCGTCACCGCCGTCGGCATCCTGGGCACCCTCATGGCGGGGTGGGCCAGCGCCAACAAGTACTCGCTGCTCGGTGCGATGCGCGCCGCGGCGCAGCTGCTGTCCTACGAGCTGCCGCTGGTCCTGGCCGTCGCCTCGCTCTGCCTCGCCGCCGGCACCCTGTCCCTCAGCGGCATCGCGCAGGCGTGGTCCCCGTGGTGGCTGCTGTGGCAGCTGCCCGGTGCCGTCGTGTTCGTCGTCGCCGCGGTCGCCGAGCTGCAGCGACCGCCGTTCGACATGCCGGTGGCCGACTCCGAGATCGTGTTCGGCGCCTACACCGAGTACACCGGGCTGCGGTTCGCGTTCTTCCTGCTGTCCGAGTACGCCGGGATCGTCGTGATGTCGCTGCTGTTCGCAGTGCTCTACCTCGGCGGCTGGCACGGCTTGGCCAGCGACCAGCTGGGCTGGCTGTGGACCCTGCTCAAGGGCTTCGTCGTTGCCGTCGTGGTCATCTGGCTGCGCGTCGCCTGGCCGCGGCTTCGGGAGGACCAGCTCCAGCGGCTCGCCTGGCTCGTCCTCGTGCCGCTCGCCCTGGCGCAGCTCGCGATCACCGGCGTCTGGGTGGTGATCACCGGATGAGCACACCTGCGAAGAAGCCGTCCGCCACCGGGATACCAGGAATCCTCAAGGGGCTCGCCACCACGGCGCGGACCATGACCAGGCCGACCCACACCGCGGAGTACCCGGACGCCCCGCCGCACCTGCCGCCACGCTCCCGCGGCGTCATCGCGCTGCTCAACGAGAACTGCACGTCGTGCATGCTCTGCGCCCGCGAGTGCCCCGACTGGTGCATCTACATCGACTCGCACAAGGAGACGATCCCGGCGACCACCCCGGGCGGCCGGGAGCGCCAGCGCAACGTGCTCGACCGCTTCGCCATCGACTTCAGCCTCTGCATGTACTGCGGCATCTGCGTCGAGGTCTGCCCCTTCGACGCGCTCTTCTGGAGTCCCGAGTTCGAGTACGCCGAGCTCGACATCCGCGACCTGCTCCACGAGAAGGACCGGCTCGGCCAGTGGATGGCCACGGTGCCGCCGCCACCCGCCCTCGACGACCACTCCGCCGAGCCGGCAGAGGTGGCCGCGGCCAAGAAGCCCCCCCGGGCGCCGCGTCCGGAGCGCCCTGCGTGACCAGCCTCGACGTGGCGTTCGCGGCCGTGGGCCTGATCGCCGCCGCCAGCGGGCTGCTCGCGGTCACGACCCGGCACGTGGTCCACGCGGCGCTGTGGCTGGTGGTGAGCCTCGGGTCGCTGGCCGGGTGCTACCTCGTCCTCGGCGCCGAGTTCGTGGCGCTCGTGCAGGTCCTCGTGTACGTCGGCGCGATCGTCGTGCTCGTCCTGTTCGCGCTGATGCTGACCCGGGCGCCGATCGGCCCCAACCGTGAGGTCAGCACCAGCCCCACCCACCGGGCCCTGGCCGCGGTGCTCGGCGCCGGCGTCACCGCCCTGCTCTGCGCGGCGTTCTGGCCCCTCGTGAGCCAGGCCCCGCCAGTGCGGCGTGTGGAGACGCACACGAGCGCCTTGGCGGAGCAGCTGTTCGGCACCTGGGTCTGGCCGTTCGAGCTGCTGTCGCTGCTGCTGCTCGTGGCCCTCGTCGCTGCGCTCGCGGTCTCGAGGATCGCCGCCGCGGCCGAGGACGCCGCCGTCGAGGAGCACCTGGAGGCGCCGGCACAGGACGTGGAGCCGGCATGATCCACCTCGCCGGGCCGTACCTGCTCGCCGCTGTCCTCGCCGGGCTCGGCACCTACGGCGTGCTCGCCCGCCGCAATGCCGTCCTCGTCCTGATCGGGATCGAGCTGGTGCTCAACGCCGCCAACGTCCTGCTCGTCGCGACGAGTGCCGCCGGTGGCGACCGCTGGGTCGCCGGCAACGTGCTCACGCTCTTCGTCGTCACCATCGCCGCAGCAGAGGTGAGCGTGGCACTCGCGGTCATACTCGCGGTCTTCCGGCTGCGCGGTGACATCGACCTCTCCCGGGCCTCGGAGCAGAGCGGGTCCGAGCGGTGAGCGGCGCCATGGCGCGCCTCGTCGTGCTGCTCCCGGCGGTCGCCGGCGCGCTCGGGCTGCTCGTCGCCCGCCACCTCGACCACCGCGCCGCCCGCCTCGTCGCAGTGGGCGGCTCCCTGCTCACCCTGCTGGTCGCCCTCGTGCAGCTCTTCGCCGTCCACGCCGCCGGGCCCGCCCGGGTCGTGCACACCCTGGCCCCCCTCCACTCCGGCGAGCTGCGGATCCCGTTGGAGCTGCAGGCAACCGCTCCGGTCGCGCTGGTCGCAGCCGTGGTCGCGGTCGTGACCTGGGCAGTCCAGGCCTTCGCCGCCTGGTACCTGCGCGACGACGACCGCTACGGTGTCTTCGCCGCGACCGTCTCGATCTTCAGCGCGGGCATGCTGCTGACCGTCCAGTCCGCCGACCTCGTCCTCACCCTCGTCGGCTGGGAGGTCATGGGCTGGTGCTCCTACCTGCTCATCGGCCACTGGACCCGCAAGGAGAGCGCGCGTCGGGCCGCGCTCAAGGCCTTCCTCGTCACCCGGCTCGCCGACGTCGGGTTCGTCCTCGGGGTGGTGGCCCTGGCCACCCACGCCGGCTCCACGGCATACCCCGTCGTCATTGCCTCGTATGCCGGCGACTCACC
>JAICSZ010000100.1 GCA_025936615.1 Pedococcus sp.
ACGGACGCCTTCTGGACGTTCAGGATCTTGCCGCGGATCGGCAGCAGCGCCTGGAACTCGGAGTTGCGGGCCAGCTTGGCGGTCCCGAGCGCCGAGTCGCCCTCGACGATGAACAGCTCGCTCCTGTCCATGTCGTTGGACCGGCAGTCGGCCAGCTTGGCGGGCAGCGCACTCGACTCGAGCGCGTTCTTGCGGCGCTGGGTCTCCCGGTGCTGGCGGGCCGCGAGCCGGGTCCGTGAGGCGTTCGCGACCTTCTCCAGGACGATCTTGGCCACCGCCTTGTCGGCGCGCCGCGACGACCCCAGGAAGTCCCCGAGCTCCTTGGCGACCACCTTGCGCACGACGCTGCGCACCGCCGGGGTGCCGAGCACCTCCTTGGTCTGCCCCTCGAACTGCGGCTCGGCCAGCCGCACGGTGACCACGGCCGTCAGGCCCTCGAGCACGTCGTCCTTGACCACGTCGAGCTCGTTCACGCGCAGCTGCTTGGTGGCGCGGAGTGCCTCGTTGAAGGTCTTGGTGACCGCCTGCTCGAAGCCCGCCACGTGGGTGCCGCCCTTGGGGGTGGCGATGACGTTGACGAAGGACCGGAGCTCGGTGTCGTAGCCGGTCCCCCACCGCAGTGCGACGTCGACGCCGAGATCCCGCTCGACGTCCTGCGGCGTCATGTGCCCCATGTCGTCGAGCATCGGCACGGTCTCCGTGAACGTCTCGTGCCCCTGCAGCCGCAGGACGTCGGTGACCGGCTCGTCGGCGGCCAGGAACTCGCAGAACTCGGCGATGCCGCCGTCGTGCCGGAACCGCTCCTCGACCGGCTCGTCGCCGCGCAGGTCGAGGATCGCGATCTCCAGGCCGGGGACGATGAACGAGGTCTGCCGGGCCCGGGTGACCAGCTCGTCGTAGTGGAACGTGGCGTCCTTGGTGAAGATCTGCCGGTCCGGCCAGAACCGCACCCGGGTGCCGGTCGTGCCCTTCGCGACCCGGGGCCCCCTGCGGGTCAGCCCCGACCGCGCCGTGAAGGGCGCCGTCGGCCCCTCCCCGTCGAACACACCGGGGACGCCGCGCTGGAACGACATCCCGGAGATCGCCGGCGAGCGCTCGACGTCGACGTCGAGCCGTGCGGAGAGGGCGTTGACGACCGAGGCACCGACGCCGTGCAGACCCCCGGTCGCGACGTACGAGCCGCTGCCGAACTTGCCGCCCGCGTGCAGCTTGGTGAAGATCACCTCGACGCCCGGCAGTCCGGTCTTGGGCTCCTTGTCGACCGGGATGCCGCGCCCGTCGTCGTGGGCCTCGACGGAGCCGTCCGGGTGCAGGGTGACCTCGATGCGGCGGGCCGCGCCGGCGAGCGCCTCGTCGACGCCGTTGTCGATGATCTCCCAGACGCAGTGCATCAGGCCGCGGGTGTCGGTGGAGCCGATGTACATGCCCGGTCGCTTGCGGACCGCCTCGAGCCCCTCGAGGACCAAGAGGTGCCGGGCGTTGTACGAGTTGTCGATGGCGGTTCCTCCGACGGGGCGGACTGGCACAGGGCTCCTCACAGACGCGGACCCGGGGCAGACGCGGGCTGTGCCTGGAATCTACCCGCGAGAGGCGCCCGGCCGGGCCCCGCCACGCCTGCCGCCCCCGTCGGGAGGGTGCAATGGGCGAGCGCGTCCATGGGGTGGCGGACAAGGTTTCCGGCGTCCGTGAGTCACGATGTGACAACAAGTCGTTTCAACTCTCGGGGATCGGCAACGAATCCGACCTGACCACGTCACACTCATGAGAAGGGCACGGGTACCGTGGAGATGGCGGATCCGGGAGGCGTGGCTGCAGGACCGCTGTGGGGGAGGTCACCTGGCTCAGAGGTGAAACCACTCATCGGCGGGAAGCGTTGGGCGTTATTCACTGTTGAACCCGGTGAGACGGAGCAGGGGAGAGTTGGACGTCCCGGCTACGTTGAGCAGGACACCACGAAGGGAAGAGGCCTCAGATGACCACTGCAGTTGCCCCACGTACGCCGCTGACAGCGCTCGACCGCTGTGACCGGTGCGGAGCCCAGGCCTACCTCCGTGTCGAGCTCGCGGGAGGCGGCGACCTGCTCTTCTGTGCCCACCACGCACGGGAGCACGGTGACAAGCTGCGCGAGATCGCGGTCGCGGTCCAGGACGAGACCGGCAAGCTGGTCGACACACCGGCGGCCGGACCCCAGGGAGTGCGCTGAGACGCCCCTGCAGACGACGCGCAAGCCCCGGGCGGTGCCCGGGGCTTGCGGCGTCTCCGGGCACACGTCGTCGGCGGTGTGGGCAGGGTCAGCCGGCGATGACGTGCCTGTGACAGGCTTGGGGGCATGGCGCTCACCGACCTGCTGGTAGGACTCGCCGTCCTCGTGGGTCTGGTCGGGATCGTGGTTCCAGTGCTGCCCGGGTCGGTGCTGATCCTCGCTGCCGTGCTGGTCTGGGCCCTGGAGGCCGCCACCACGACCGGCTGGGTCGTGTTCGGGGCGGTCGCGGTCCTGTTGGTGCTCGGGGCGGTCGTGAAGTACGCCGTACCCGGCCGGCGGCTCAAGGCTCATGGCGTGCCGAGCCGCACCCTCGTCGCCGGCGGCCTGCTCGGCATCGCCGGGTTCTTCGTCATCCCGGTCGTCGGCCTGCTGGTCGGGTTCGTGCTCGGCGTCTACCTGTCCGAGGTGCATCGGGTGGGCCGTGACCTCGCCTGGCCGTCCACCAGGTCCGCGCTGCAGGCCGTCGGCCTGTCCGTGCTGATCGAGCTGGCCGCGGGCCTGCTCGCGGCGCTTGCCTGGCTGGTCGGAGCCGTCCTTGCCTGACAGGAGCTGAGGTGGCCGTCGTTCTCGCGCTGTGCTCGGCGCTCGCCTACGGGCTCTCGGACTTCCTCGGCGGCATCCTCTCCCGGCGTACGTCGGCGTGGTCGGTGGCCGTGGTCGCCCAGATCTCGTCGGCCTCGTGCACCGCCCTGGTGGCGCTGTTCGTGCACGGTCATCCGGTCGCCGCCGACTTCCGCTGGGCCGTGCTCGCCGGCGTCGGCAGCGGCGTCGGGACCGGCTTCCTCTACCGGGGGTTCGCCGCCGGGCGGATGAGCGTGGTGGCCCCGGTGTCCGCGGTGGGGGCGGCCCTGGTGCCGGTGCTGGCCGGCGCAGTGGGCGGCGAACGGCCCGCGCCGCTGGTGTGGGTCGGCGTGGTGGCCGCGCTGCCCGCGATCTGGCTGGTGTCCAGCACCCCCGCCGGGCCGGCCACCGCGGGGCGGCCCCACGGGTCCCCGACGGGGGCCGGCTCGGGGCTCGGCGACGGCGTGCTCGCCGGGCTGGGCTTCGGCCTGCTGTTCGCGGCGCTGGGTCAGGTGCCGCAGTCCGCGGGGTGGTGGCCGCTGGCCCTCTCCCAGACGGTCAGCCTGCCCTCGATCGTGCTCGTCGCGGTCGCCATGCGGGCCGGGTGGGTGCCTCGCGGACCCGTCGTACGGCTGGCGGTGCTCGCTGGACCGCTCGCCGCCACCGCCACCGGGCTGTTCCTGCTCGCCAGCCAGCAGGGCTTCCTCACCGTGGCCGGCGTCCTGACCTCGCTGTACCCCGCGAGCACCGTCCTGCTGGCCGCGCTGGTGCTGCACGAGAAGGTGCACAGAGCCCAAGGCGTCGGCCTCGGGCTCTGTGCCCTTGCGGTGGCACTCGTCGCGGGCGGCTGAGCGCCACCGCCCACGACGTGCTCGCAGCCTGCTCAGACCCGCTTGGACGTGTTCCGACCGGTCACCGACGAGGCGATGATCACCAGCACGGCGGAGACCACGATGGCCACGATCCAGCGGACCCAGTCGACGCCGTTGCTGCCGTTGCCGCCGAACGCCGAGTAGATGTACCAGCCGATGATGACTCCGCCGATGCCACACAGCAGCGTGAGCCAGATCGGGATGTTGTCCTTGTCGCCGGGGGCGACGAACTTGCCCAGCAGGCCGATGATGATGCCAGCAATGATGACGCCGATGATTCCCATGATGTGTTCCTCCGATAGGTCGAGCGCCGCCTGCGGTCGGACGGCACCGCGACGGTACCCGCTGCGGCAACCCTCAATCCCCACTTGAGGCATAACGACTCGGTCACGACCACCCGGGCTGGACCGGCGGCCCGCCCGGGGCGTGGAGCACAATGGCAGCCTGGGAACGTCCTGCAGAGGGGTCGGGTGCGTCACATGGGCAGGGCTCGGTGGGCGGGCAGGGCCGGCGCGGGGGCACTGGCTGCGCTGATGGCCCTCGCGGGCGCCGGGCTCGTCGGCGTGGCTCTCCTGCGCCCCTCGTCCCCACCCCGGCCACCGGGTGCCGCCCCGCACGGCGCAGTCTCCGGCACCCCGACCCAGGTCCGGCAGCCGCGGCCGGCCGGCACCTCGACTCCGGGCGGCCGAGGACGCGCCGGCGTCGCGGACCTGACCACCGGTCCGGTGCTTCCCGAGTCCGCCCCGGTCCGGCTGTCCATCCCCCGGCTGCACGTCGCCTCCAGGCTGGTGCGTCTCGGCGTCGACGACACCGGAGCGATGGAGGTGCCCGCCGACCCGGCCGTCGCGGGCTGGTACGACCTGGGTCCGTCGCCCGGTGCGCTCGGGCCCGCCGTCATCGCCGGGCACGTGACCTGGAACCAGGAGCGCGGGGTGTTCTTCCGGCTGGGAACACTGCGGCGGGGGGACCGGGTGCGCGTGGACCGCCGGGACGGTCGGCAGGCGGTGTTCGCCGTCACCCGCGTCGCCAGGTTCGGCAAGGCCGCGTTCCCCACCGGGAGAGTCTTCGGAGGCATCAACCACGCCGGCCTCCGCCTGATCACCTGCGGCGGGGAGTACGACCACGCCGCGCACCGCTACCTAGACAACGTCGTCGTGTTCGCCGCCCTGGTCGCCTGACGACCCCCCACCCCGCCCACCCGGCGCATCCGCACGCCCATACCCCGCCCACCCTTCGCATCTGCACGCCCATACCCCGCCCACCCTTCGCATCTGCACGCCCATACCCCACCCATCCGGCGCGTCTGCACGTCCACACCCCGCCCACCCGGCGCGTCTGCACGCCCACACCCCACCCACCCGGCGCATCTGGCGAGTAGACGCGCGCTTCGATCGTGTGGGGGCTCCACAAGCTCCGGGTCGAGTCGCACATGCATAACGCGCCGAAGTGGACGCGGCTCCGGCGTCCCATGCATCTGTCGACGGCGAAAGAGGACGTGCAGACGCGCCGGGTCGACCTACAGGACATGCAGACTCGCCGGGTCGAGGGGCTGTGGACGTGCAGACGCGCCGGGTCGACGGGGCTGTGGACGTGCAGACGCGCCGGGTCGGCGGGCTCTGGACGTGCAGACACGCCGGGTGGCTAGAAGATGAGGAGCGTGAAGAGGCCCGAGGCGGTGTTCGTCGCCGGGTCCAGGATCCGGAGCCGGTACTTCCCGGGCTTGCCGAGCTCGACGTAGGCCCGGAACGTCCCCGACGGCGCAGTGGTCACCGGCAGCGGGAACTCCTTCCAGCCGGCCCCACTGCGCATCTGCACCCGAAGGGTGGTGGGCGCGTCCACACCGCGGTACGTCCCGGCGATGCCCACCGTCTCGAACGGCCGGGCGAAGTCCGTCCTCGAGTCCAGCGCGATCTCGTGACCACCCGGCCTCGCCGTCGTGACGGTGCTCGGCGTGCCCTTCGGTGAGGACGTCTTCGTGGCACTCGGCTTCACCGGAGCAGACGACGTGGTGGGGCCGGCGACCTGCTCGCCGGTGCTGCGTGCCGAGGGCGAATCCGCTGCCGGACCGTTGTCGTGGAGCAGCAGTGCCGAGATGCCCGCTCCGACGAGGAAGGACACGACCGCCACCACCACCGACGCCCGCCGACCGCTCACTGCAGGCACCTACCAGCCTGGCGTCCGACGGCTCGGGTGCGGCCTCACCGGTGGCTCCGCGCGAGGCGGCGGCGGTTGCGCGTGACCAGCACGGCACCGGACCCGGCGAGGAGCAGGCCTCCGAGTGCTACCAGCGTGCCGTTCACCGCGCCTCCGGGTCCACCGCCGGTCTCGACGCCTCCGTGCGGAGGCACCGGGGCCCTGGCGCCGGTGACCACGCCGCAGCTGGCCGGGTCGGTGACCTCCTCGGGCACGCCACCCATCCCCAGGTTCTTCGCGAACGTGGACTCGCCCGCGCCGGCCATGTCGTAGGTGCCGTTGTGGTTGACGTCGATGCCGTGCTGGACGACGTGCAGCTCGGAGAGGTGGTCGAGCAGGCCCTTGGGAAGCTCGGTCGCGGAGAACGTCCTGCGGTAGTCGAGCCGGCCGGACGAGTCCGCCACCGGCATCCGCTTGGTCGCGAGGCCACTGGCCGTCGACGTGTCGCCCCGGGTGGTCAGGGACAGGAAGATCGTCCCGTACTCGCCGGCGGCCTCCTCGTTGGTCAAGATCCCGTCGCCGTCCGTGTCGCTGGCCATGGTCGGGCACATGAAGTGCTTGCCGCCCATCGACCCGTGGAGGTGCTGCGCGTGCGGCAACCCGGGCACCAGCCCGTGGGTATGGATGACCACCGTGAGCCCCCCGTCGTCGGTGGCGGTCAAGGTGGCGGTGCCCTGCGCTCCGCTGCCGTTCAACGGCCGCAGCCGGGCCGTCACGGTCGTGTCCGCGGCGGCCGGGAAGCCGACCGAGAGCAGCAGCACCGACGCAGCCGCCAGCACGATCCAGAGCCGGATCCTCGTCACCATCGCGTATGCCCGATCCTCTGCCTTTTGTGAGCCATAACCCCTATGGGGGTGCAAGACATAGCAGACCCTCGTACGTCGACCTAGCGAACGTCAAGGAGCCTTTACCGAGACGTCTAGGCCAGCGTGAGGTGCTGGACGCCCCCCGCCAGGGGGACGCGACCGGCCTGACCCGTCAGTCGAGGTAGTCGCGCAGCACCTGGGACCGGGACGGGTGACGCAGCTTCGACATCGTCTTGGACTCGATCTGGCGGATCCGCTCGCGCGTCACGCCGTACACCTTGCCGATCTCGTCGAGGGTCTTGGGCTGTCCGTCGGTGAGCCCGAACCTCATCGACACCACACCGGCCTCCCGCTCGGAGAGGGTGTCGAGGACCGCGTGCAGCTGCTCCTGGAGCAACGTGAAGGAGACCGCGTCGGCCGGGACGATCGCCTCCGAGTCCTCGATCAGGTCGCCGAACTCGGAGTCGCCGTCCTCGCCGAGCGGGGTGTGCAGGGAGATCGGCTCCCGGCCGTACTTCTGGACCTCGATGACCTTCTCGGGAGTCATGTCGAGCTCCTTGGCCAGCTCCTCGGGCGTGGGCTCGCGGCCCAGGTCCTGGAGCATCTGCCGCTGTACCCTGGCGAGCTTGTTGATCACCTCGACCATGTGCACCGGGATCCGGATCGTCCGCGCCTGGTCGGCCATCGC
>JAICSZ010000024.1 GCA_025936615.1 Pedococcus sp.
AGTCCAGGTCGCGGTCGCCCATCTCGGCCGCAACCTGCTCACGTTGCAGGACAACGCACTTCGACGGCTTGTGGGAGGACCGGTTGATGGCCTCGTCGAGCATCGGCTTGTACGGCACGATCCGGCTTGGCTCGACGCCCCCCGAGGCCGAGACCACCACCTTCGGCTTCGCGTCCTCGATCCGCGCCGCCAGCTCAGCCGGTGCGAAGCCGCCGAACACCACCGAGTGGATCGCGCCGATCCTCGCGCAGGCCAGCATCGCGACGACGGCCTCTGGCACCATCGGCATGTAGACGACGACCCGGTCGCCCTTCTCGACACCGAGCCCGCGCAGCACCCCGGCGAACCTCGCCACCTCGTCGAGCAACGCGGCATACGTGATCGTCCGACGCGCGCCCGTGACGGGGCTGTCGTAGTGGACCGCAGGCTGGTCGCCGCGCCCGGCGGCGACGTGCCGGTCGAGCGCGTTGTGGCAGGTGTTGAGCGATCCGCCGGTGAACCACCGGTAGAAGGGCGGGCGGTCGCCGTCGAGCACCCGCGGTGGCGGCGTGTTCCAGTCGAGCGCCCTGGCCGCCTCGCCCCAGAACGCGTCGGGGTCGGCGAGGCTCTGCTGGTATGCCGCGTGGTAGGCACCGGTGGGCATGCGTCACTCCTCGATCGGTGAAGCCCAGTTGGGGCGGGGGATCAGGCAGAAGGGGTGGCCGGCGGGGTCGGCATAGACGTGGCCGCCCGGCTCGCTGAGAAGTCGCGCGCCGAGGGCGAGGACCTGCTCACCGGCAGCCTCAGGGTCCTCGGTCATGACGTCGAGGTGCACCTGCTGTGGCCGGCCCGGGTCGCCCCACACCGGTGGCACGTGGTCGGGTGCGAGCTGGAAGGCGAGGCCGGAGTGGTGGTCGTCGGCTGCGACAACCACCCAGTCGTCGCTGCGGTAGGTGACCGGCTGACCGAGCACCGCGGACCAGAACTCCGCGAGCCGCAGCGGCTCCGGGCAGTCGAGGACGACGTGGTGCAACCGGCCGAGCATGAACCGACTCTAGGCGCACACCCTCGCGGCGGCCGCTCGAGCGAACCGGTGACCTGAACCCGGCAACTCTTACCAAATCCTGACCAAACGAGTCGACGTGACCCCTTGTCGTGCTCAGAGGACGTAGGTAAGTTCCGCAGGGTGGCATCAAGACGTGAATGGTTCACGTCGAGCTCGGGAGGCGCAATGTCCAGTCCGCAACTGTCCCGTCGAGCCGTGGTTGCTGGAGGTGCTGGCCTGGCGATGCTCGGTGCCGGCCTGTCCCCCGCTCTGGGGGCTCCCACGGAGACCAGCCCGCCTGACGCCGTCACCGGATGGGTTACCTCCACGATGGCGCGGATGACGCTGGAGGAGAAGGTCGGCCAGCTCTTCGTCCAGTACGCCTACGGCTCCAGCGCCGACACCAAGGACTCTCGAAACGTCTCCCTGTACGGCGTGCAGACTCCCGCGGAGGTGGTGCAGAAATACCACCTCGGTGGTGTCATCTACTTCAACTGGACGGACAGCGCCAACAACCCGCAGCAGATCGCCAACCTCTCCCAAGGACTGCAGCAGGCGGCGCTGAGCCAGGACTCCAACGTCAAGGTTCCGCTGACCATCGCGACCGACCAGGAGCAGGGCGTCGTCGTGCGCGTCGGGCCCCCGGCCACCCAGTTCCCCGGAAACATGGCGCTCGGCGCCGGCCGCAGCGCCGACGACGCCCGTGCTGCGGCCCGGATCACCGGCGAGGAGCTCAAGGCGATCGGCATCAACACCGACTTCGCCCCCGTCTCCGACGTCAACGTCAACCCGCTCAACCCCGTCATCGGCGTGCGCTCGTTCTCCTCGGACCCGGCGCTCGCAGCCGACCTCGCCAGCGCCCAGGTGAAGGGCTACCAGGACGACGCAGGCATCAGCGCCACGGCAAAGCACTTCCCCGGCCACGGTGACACCGACGTCGACAGCCACTTCGGGTTCCCCGTCATCACGCACACCCGTGAGCAGTGGGAGCAGATCGACGCCCCACCGTTCAAGGCCGACATCGCCGCCGGGATCGACATGATCATGACGGCGCACATCAACTTCCCTGCACTCGACCCGGCCGGTGACCCGGCCACCCTGAGCAAGCCGATCCTGACCGGCGTGCTGCGCGGCGAGCTCGGGTTCAAGGGCGTCATCATCACCGACTCGCTCGGCATGCAGGGCGTGCGGGACAAGTACGGCGACGCCGAGGTCGCGGTCCGCGCGCTCCTCGCCGGCGTCGACCAGCTCCTCATGCCGCCGGACATGGACACCGCCTACAACGCGGTTGTCGAAGCGGTGAAGAGCGGCCGGATCAGCCAGCAGCTGCTCAACGACCACGTTCGCCGGGTCCTGGAGCTGAAGTACGAGAAGGGCCTGGTCGCCAACCCGTACGTCGACACCTCCGCAGTCGACTCGGTGGTGGGCACGCCCGAGCACCTCGCCGCCGCGGACGCCATCACCAACCGGACCGCGACGCTGGTGAAGAACGACGACTCCGCGCTGCCCATGGCGGTCGACGGCAAGAAGGTCCTCGTCACCGGCTACGGGGTCACCACCACGGCGGCCCTCGGTGATGCCCTCGCGACCCGAGGTGCCGACGTCACGGTGAAGCAGACGGGCACGACGCCGAACGACACGGCGATCGCAGGTGCGGTCACGGCTGCAGCCGACAAGGACGCGGTCGTCGTCACCACCATGAAGGCCTGGAGCAACGACCAGCAGCAGAAGCTCGTCGAGCAGCTGCTCGCGACAGGCAAGCAGGTCATCGTCGTGGCCGTGCGTGACCCGTACGACATCGCCTACTTCGACGACGCCCCCACGTACGTGGCGACGTACTCCTACAGCCCGGTCGCCATCGAGGCGCTCGCCCGTGTCCTCACCGGCGAGGTCAACCCGTCCGGCAAGCTCCCGGTCGACATCCCGGTGGCCGGTGACCCGGGCACCGTCCTCTACCCGTTCGGCTTCGGCCTGACCTACTGAGGGAGCCGGCGATGCGCAGAGCACTGATCACCGCGCTGTCGCTCGCCCTCGCGGCGGCCGTCGGCAGCACCAACCTGCCCACGGCCGCCGCGGCGCCGCCGCCCGTGGTCGCGACGTTCGCGACGTACAACATCCACGCGGGCGCCGGCAGCGACAACGTCTACGACCTCGACCGCACCGCGGCCGCGATCCGAGCGCTGCACGCCGACGTGGTCGGCCTCGAGGAGGTGGACGTCCACTGGGGTGCGCGCAGCGCCTGGCAGGACGTCGCGGCCGAGCTCGGCAGGCGCCTGGGCATGCAGGTCGCCTTCGCGCCGATCTACGACCTCGACCCGCCGGCGGCCGGCGAGCCGCGCCGTCAGTACGGCGTGGCGGTGCTCTCCCGCTACGACATCGTGGCCAGCGAGAACCACGACATCACCCGGCTCTCCACCCAGGTCTCCGACCCGGTGCCGGCCCCCGCGCCCGGCTTCCTCGAGGCCACCATCCAGGTGCAGGGCGCCCGGACCCACGTCTACGTCACGCACCTCGACTACCGCGGCGACCCGACCGTGCGCAGCATGCAGGTCGCCGATACCCGGCGGATCCTCGCCGAGGACCCGGCCGGGGCCAACCAGGTGCTCCTCGGCGACTTCAACGCCGAGGCGTCCGCCCCCGAGCTCGCGCCGCTGTGGGACGTCCTCCAGGACGGGTGGGCCGTCGCGCCGGTGCGCACCGGAGAGCCCGGCCTCACCTACCCGGCGACCACGCCGGTGAAGCGGATCGACTTCGTCACCAGCTCGCTCAACACCACCGTCCGCATGGCGCTGACGGAGAGCGACCCGTCGCTCATCGCCGCCAGCGACCACCGGGCAGTGTCCGCAACCATCGCCCTCAACCAGGGATCGGAGTCCTCACGATGACCAGCCTCAACCGCCGCCAGCTCCTCGCCGCCGCGGGAGTCGGAGCCGTCGCAGTGCCCATTGCCGCGGCCGGCAACGCCCACGCCGCGGGACGCGCGGCAGCCGGCCCCGCGGCATACCCGGCCAACCCGGTCACCACGGGCGCGCAACGCGCCGCATCGTCGGGGTGGTCCCAGCTCGCCGGCGAGAAGGTCGGCGTCATCACCAACCCGACCGGCATCCTCACCAACCTGCGCAGCATCGTCGACGAGATGCACGCGGCCGGCACCGTGGACATCGCAGGGGTCTTCGGGCCCGAGCACGGCTTCCGTGGCACCGCGCAGGCCGGTGGGTCGGAGGGGACCTACACGGACGAGCGCACCGGCATCACCGTCTACGACGCCTACGGCGCAGGCGCCGACACCATGGAGGGGATGTTCCGCAAGGCCGGCGTCGAGACGGTGGTCTTCGACATCCAGGATGCCGGCGCCCGGTTCTACACCTACATCTGGACGATGTACACCGCGATGCGGGCGGCGGTCCGCACCGGCGCCAGGTTCGTCGTCCTCGACCGCCCGAACCCCATCGGCGGCACCGCCCGTGGGCCGATGATGACGCCGGCCTACGAGTCCGGCGTCGGCGCCAAGGAGGTCGTCCAGGCGCACGGGATGACCGTGGGTGAGCTGGCCCGCTACTTCGACGGCGAGTTCCTCACCGCCGAGGAGGGTGGCCGGGTCGCGCAGCTGGACGTGGTGGAGGTGGCCGGTTGGCGTCGAGACGTGCCGTATGCCGCGACGGGCCTCCCGTGGGTCATGCCCAGTCCCAACATGCCGACTCCCGACACCGCCCTGGTCTACCCGGGGTGCGGCATGTTCGAGGGGACGAACCTGTCAGAGGGCCGGGGGACGACCCGGCCGTTCGAGCTGGTGGGTGCCCCCTACGCCGACTACAAGTGGGCGGAGCGCCTTGCGGCACTGGAGATCCCGGGCGCAGGCTTCCGCGAGTCGTACTTCACCCCGACGTTCAGCAAGCACGTGGGGAAGGTGTGCGCCGGCGTGCAGGTGCACATCACCGACACCTCGACCTTCGACCCGATGCGGGTCGGGGTGGAGATGCTCGTGGCCGCCCACTCGCTCTACGACGACTTCGAGTGGCGCTACGACAGCTACGACCCGAAGCGGCCCTACTGGATCGACAAGCTCACCGGCTCGACCCGGCTGCGCGAGCAGATCACCGCTGGCGCGTCCGCCGACGAGGTCGTGGGCGCGTGGAAGGGCGAGCTCGCGGCGTTCGACCAGCGTCGCCGGCAGTACCTCATCTACCGCGGCCCGGCCGCCTGACCCGGTTGGGAGCACACGAATGCGACTGCGACTGCAGGGATCCGCGGTTCTCGCCGTCACGGCCATGGTTGCGGGGACCCTCGTGACCGCCGCGCCGGCGGGGGCCGACGACTACAGCAAGCCGTTCACCGGCTTCGCACCGGCCAACACCGTCCTCGAGGACGCCTCGCCAGCCAGCGTGGGGCTCGACCCGGCCCCGATCGCCGACGCCGTGGAGGCGATCCACGGGTACGAACAGCCGCAGGCCAACGGGCACCCGATGTATGCCGGGGCCGTCGGCCTCATGGGGCACGACGGGAAGATCGTCGAGCGCGACGCCAGCGGCTACGCGCTGCGCTACGCCACCGAGTCGACGGAGCTGCCCCGGGACCAGTGGGTCCCGATGAAGGACGACACGATCTTCGACCTGGCCTCGATGTCCAAGCTGTTCACCTCCGTCGCGGCGGTGCAGCTGATCGAGGAGGGCAAGGTGCAGCTCGAGGCCCCGGTCGCGACGTACCTGCCCGAGTTCGCCGCCAACGGCAAGGAGGCGGTGACGGTCCGGCAGCTGCTGACCCACACCTCCGGGTTCGTCGCCTGGCTGCCGCTGTGGAGCCAGTACCCGGACAAGGCCTCGCGCATCCAGGCCGTCATGGACCAGCCGCTCGAAAACCCGCCGGGGACGCACTACCTCTACAGCGACCTCAACCTGATCACCCTCGGCGTCCTCGTCGAGCGGGTGACCGGCAAGCCCCTCGACCAGGTCGTCGCGGAGCGCATCACCGGGCCGCTCGGGATGAAGGACACGGGCTACAACCCCACGGACAAGACCCGCACGGCGGCTACCGAGTACCAGGTGAACCCACCGCGGGGGATGGTCTGGGGCGAGGTGCACGACGAGAACGCCTGGTCACTAGGCGGCGTGGCCGGCCACGCCGGGGTGTTCTCCACGGTGGACGACCTGGCGATCCTCTCCCAGGCGCTGCTCAACGGTGGCACCTACAAGGGCCAGCGAATCCTGAGCCGCAAGAGCGTCAGCTCACTGATCAACAACTACAACACGGACTTCCCCGGTGACAGCCACGGTCTCGGCTTCGAGCTCGACCAGCGGTGGTACATGGACGCACTCTCGGGTCCGCGCACCGCCGGGCACACCGGCTACACGGGGACGTCGATCGTGATCGACTTCGCCTCGCACTCGTTCGCCATCCTGCTCACGAACCGGGTCCACCCCTCACGCAGCTGGGGAAGCAACAACCCGTCCAGGCGTGCCTGGGCACGGGGGCTTGGCCTGGCCATGGGCGTCCGGCCACAGCACGGCGACACGGCCTGGTTCTCCGGTGCGGTGGACCACTCAACGCACACGCTCACCACCCAGCCGCTCGCGGTCGGTGAGGGCGGCGCGAAGCTGTCGTTCGACCTTTTCCTCGACACCGAGGAGACCGACCTGCTCACGCTGGAGCGCTCCACCGATGGTGGCGCCACGTGGTCGAAGCAACCCTTCGAGGTCAAGGACCGCGGCGAGACGACGGTCAGTGACGGGGTCGTCTCCGGGAGTGGCACGAGGCACTGGACGCAGGCGCGCGCCCAGCTGGAGCCAGGCACCCAGCTCCTGCGCTGGCGCTACACCACCGATGCGCTCTACCAGGGCCGCGGCGTCTTCGTCGACCAGGTCCTGGTCGCCGCCCCTGGTGGCAGGCTCCTCGACGGCGAGAAGTCGCCAGGCTCCTTCACCGCGGACGGCTGGACCCTGGCTGCGCGGTGACGAGCTGGCGCGGGAGGGGTGCCATACCTGCCGTTCTCCCGCGCCGGTGACCAGTGACGCAATACGGTTTGCCCATGCCAGCACGCGACGAGCGCGACGCCTCCAGCGGTGCCACGGTCCCGCTGCTCGTGCGGTTGAGGGGCATCCGACCCTCGCTCTCGCCGGCCGAGGACCGTGTTGCGCAACACGTCCTCGACGACCCGCGAGCGACCGCCGGCCTGACCATCAGCGAGCTGGCGACGGCGGCCCAGACCTCGGAGACGACCGTCCTGCGGTTCTGCCGGAGACTGGGGCTGCCCGGTTACCCCCAGCTGAGGCTGGGGCTCGCGGCCGAGAGCGCGCAACCCCGCACCACCTCGGCCCAGCGCAGCGACATCAGCGCCAACGACTCGATCGACGACATCATCGCGAAGGTGTCCTTCGCGGACGCCAGTGCGGTCGAGGAGACGGCGCAACAGCTGGACCGCGACAGCCTCGCCGCCGCGGCCGCCGCGATCGCCCGCGCCAAGCGGGTCGACATCTACGGCATCGGCGCCAGCTCCATCGTCGGGACCGACCTGCAGCAGAAGCTGCACCGCATCGGGGTGGTCGCGTTCGCCTGGAACGACCCGCACATCTCGCTGACCAGCGCCACGCTGCTCGGCAAGGGCGACGTGGCGGTGGCCATCTCACACTCGGGCACCACCTCGGAGACGATCGAGGCCCTGGACGCGGCGCGTGACCGTGGGGCGACGACGATCGCCATCACCAACTTCCCCGTGTCGCTGCTGGCCGGGCGCGCCGACCTCGTCCTGACCACCGCCGCCCGGGAGACGCCGTTGCGCTCCGGCGCCACGGCGAGCCGCATCGCAGCGCTCACTGTTGTCGACTGCCTCTACATCGCGGTGGCGCAGCGGCACCTCGCCCGGGCCCGCAAGGCGGTCAAGGAGACACGCCAGGCCGTCTCCGGCCACCACCTCCGCGACTGACAGCCCCCCGACGTTAGTCATTCACATGTTTGACGATCCATTCGTAGGAAAGTAACCTCCTGACGTGAGCAGCGACGCGAAGGTGAGCGCCCCGACCGAGGACCGGCACCCGGGCTCGACGTCGATCGACTCCGCGAGCACCCTTGAGGTGCTGCGCCTGCTCAACGCCGAGGACGCCACCGTGCCGGGAGCTGTCGCCGAGCTGCTGCCCGAGCTGGCCGTGGTGGTCGACCTGGCAGTGCAGGCGATCCGGGCCGGGGGGCGGGTCCACTACTTCGGCGCCGGCACCTCCGGTCGGTTGGCCGTCCTCGACGCGGCCGAGCTGCTGCCGACGTTCAACGCACCCCACGACATGTTCGTCGCCCACCACGCGGGTGGTGAGCGCGCGCTCCTGCGGGCGGTGGAGAACGTCGAGGACGACGAGGACGCCGGCCGGGCCGAGGCCGACTCCGTCGCTGCCGGCGACGTCGTCATCGGGCTCACCGCATCCGGACGCACTCCCTTCGTGGGCGGCGCGCTGCGGCGCGCGCGTGAGCTGGGGGCGGTGACCGCCCTGGTGACGTCGAACCCACGAGCCGGCCTCGCGACACACGCCGACCACGTGCTGGTCGCCGACACCGGGCCAGAGGTGCTGACCGGCTCGACCCGCCTCAAGGCAGGCACCGCCCAGAAGCTGGTCCTCAACTCGTTCTCGACGACGGTCATGATCCGCCTGGGACGGACCTGGTCGAACCTGATGGTCGACCTGGTCGCCACCAACGCCAAGCTCCGTGGCCGTGTGGTCCGGATCCTCCAGGAGGCCACGGGCACCGACGAGGCGACGGCGCGAGCCGCTCTCGAGCTGGCCGACGGCGAGCTCAAGCCGGCCCTGCTGTCATTGCTCGCGGGCATCGACGCGGACACGGCTCGCGACGCAGTCGCCGACCACCACGGGTCGGTGGCCGCGGCCCTCGCGGCCGTCCGGGCGGCGCGACCCGCCTGAGGCGGCCACGCGGCATACCTCTTCTCCTCCCCGAAACGGGACAAAGTGGTCACGAGTGAGTTGCGCCGCTTCAATCCGTGACATTTGTCAGGGGTTGGGTGACCTCGGCCATGCCTAGGTGGAGTTGTCACCACTCAACGAGGAGGCTGCGTGTCAACAAGTACTGAGGTGCACGAGAGGGACGCCCACGACCTGCGGCGACACGTCGGTCGGATCGGGCTCCTTTTTGCGAGTGTGGGTTCGATCATCGGATCGGGCTGGTTGTTCGGCGCCATGAACGCCTCGCAGCAGGCCGGTCCCGCGGCCGTCATCTCGTGGGCGCTCGGCGGCATCATGATCCTGCTCATCGGGCTCTGCTACGCCGAGCTCGGCACGATGTTCCCGCTCTCCGGAGGCGTGGTGCGGTTCCCGCACATGTCGTTCGGGTCCTTCTCGAGCTACCTGACCGGCTGGATCACCTGGGTCGCGTGCATGGCGGTCGCCCCGATCGAGGTGGAGGGGGCGCTGCAGTACGCCACGAAGTACCTGCCGTTCACCGAGAAGCACACCGTGAACGGCGCCACCGTGCACACACTCACCGGGCTGGGCCTGCTGTTCGCGATCGTCGCGCTCGCGGTGTTCGTGGTCATCAACTACATCGGCGTGCGCTGGTTCGCGCGCGTCAACAACGCACTGGTGTGGTGGAAGCTCGCGATCATCACGATCGTGATCGTCGCCTTCCTCGTGACCCAGTTCAACGGCGCCAACTTCACCTCACAGGGGTTCAAGCCGGCCGGCTGGCACGGGGTGTTCACTGCCATCGCCACGTCCGGGATCGTGTTCTCCTACCTCGGCTTCCGGCAGGGCATCGAGCTGGCCGGTGAGACGGACAACCCGCGCCGCAACGTCCCGATCGCGGTCATCGGGTCGGTCGTCATCACCGGCATCATCTACGTCCTGCTCCAGGTCGCGTTCATCGGCGCCGTGTCACCCAGCGCCATCTCGGGAGGGTGGGCAAAGGTCAACTTCGTCAACGACTTCGGCCCCTTGGCGGCCATCGCGAGCATCATCGGGCTCTCGTGGCTGGCGGTGCTGCTCTACATCGACGCCGTCGTGTCGCCCGCAGACACGGGGCTGATCTACATCACCGTGACCGCCCGCATCTCCTACGCGATGGCCAAGAACGGCAACGCCCCCTCAGCGCTCGGGCGCACCACCAACCGTGGGGTTCCGCTGATCAGCATGCTCCTGGCGTTCGTCGTCGGGCTGGTCATCTTCCTGCCCTTCCCGAGCTGGCAGCAGCTGGTGGGGTTCATCACCTCGGCCACGGTGCTGTCCTTCGGGTCCGGCCCACTGGTCCTCGTGGCGATGCGCAAGCAGATCCCCGACCAGGACCGACCGTTCCGGCTGCCGGGCGGGCACGTGATCCCGTTCCTGGCCTTCTGGTCCTCCAACATGATCGTCTACTGGACCGGGTGGGAGACCAACTACAAGCTGTTCCTCGCAGTCGTCCTCGGCCTCATCCTGCTGGGCGTCACCCTGGCGGTGCACCGCAGTCGGGGCGACGAGCACCGCTGGGACTGGAAGGGCGGCTCGTGGTACTGGCCATGGCTCGCAGGGCTGGCCTTCTTCTCGTGGATCAGCGACTACGGCGGCGGCCTCGGGTGGCTGCACTTCGACAGCGCGATCCCGGTCATGCTGGTCTTCTCGGCCGTCATCTACTGGTACGCCTCGACCTGCCGGCTGTCCACGGGTGAGGTCGAGCAGCACATCGTCGAGTCCCGCCACGAGGCCGAGCTCGAGGACGAGCAGCTCGGCGCGGCCCTCTGAGGTGACAGGCGTCGGTATGCCGTGTGGCCGGCACACCGACGCGCCTCACCGCTGAGGGAGCCCAGGCAAGTGCGAGAAGGACCCCACAAGGGCTTGTGGGGTCCTTCTGGCGTTGGCGGAGGATGCGGGATTTGAACCCGCGAGGGGTTTCATCCCCAACACGATTTCCAATCGTGCGCACTAGGCCACTATGCGAATCCTCCGCGCAGGAGGCTACCGGAGGACTGCCTCGCCCCAGAAATCGCCACCGTGGTCCCGGCCCCACTCGTCGTGAATCCGATTTTGGCGGCGTCACCCAGCCGACTACAGTGGTCGCAGACACCCCGTGTGGTGGTACCTCTCCGAACTCCCCCAGGGCAGGAATGCAGCAAGGGTAGGAGGGCTCTTCCAGGTACGCGGGGTGTCCCCTTGCGTCAGGAGCAACGTGCAGTGCTCAGCGCGAGGTGCGTTCCTGGGCACGCACCGCACCAGCCGCAGCGGCACTGCACGTCACTGCTCGCAGCGGTGTCAGCCGCGGTGCGCCTCGTCGAGCAGCCGCACACGTCGCCGGCCCAGCATGACCGCGGCGTAGGACGCGAGCACCAGGACCGCCACGGTGTTCGAGGGGCTGGACCGCGTGAGCAGCGCGGACGCGGCGACTCCACCGATGACGGTGAGCAGCAGCGGCCTGGCGTACCAGAAGGCGACCGACACGACCGCCGATCCTGGCGAGAACAACGCGGCGGGTGGCAGGCCGCGGAAGGCCGCCATCAGGTGGGCGCCGCCCACCAGGGCGACCATCGCGGGCGGCCACAGCACCGCAGCCGCCCCGGCTCCGGACGTCACCATGACGGCCCCTCCGACGAGCAGCCCGGTGACGACGTAGAGGACGGAGGGCACGACGAGGTGGGCCAACGCCTCGTGCCCGAACCGCAGGCCGATCAGTGGCGGGGTGCCGGCGTTGTCGCCCTGCAGCCGCAGGCCTTCCGCCCACGCGCCGTACCCCAGGTAGCAGGCGATCACCCCGAGGAAGGCGATGAAGCTGGGGACACCGCGCACCGTGGCGTGGGCGAGCGCCCAGCACCCGCCGGCGGACAGGACCGCCCCCACGACCAGGGTCCCGGGTGAGCGGCGCAGGCCCAGCAGGTCACGCCCGGCCACGACCGCGACCGGCCCGCGCGCCCGCAGGCGGCTGTGCCGCAGCCGGGTGCCGGGGGCCACCACGTCGAGCCGGGCCGCCCGCAGGTCCCCGGCCAGGACGGCACCGCCCATCGTGACCGCGCGGGCCGACTGGGTGCGCAGCCCGACGTGGTGCAGGGCACGCAGCGAGCGTGTCCCTCGCAGCACGGTGCCGGGCCCCCTCGCCCCGGTCGGCCACGACCGCACCTGGCCCCACAGCCAGGCGCCCGCGAAGCCGAGCCCGACCACGAGGCCACCCACGGTCGACGGCAGGAGCTCCCACGG
>JAICSZ010000127.1 GCA_025936615.1 Pedococcus sp.
CCGCTCGCTCAACGGCGTGGACGAGGAGCTCAACCGCCCGACCCTGAAGAAGGCCGGCTTCCTCACCCGCGACGCGCGGGTGCCGGAGCGCAAGAAGGCTGGTCTGAAGAAGGCACGCAAGGCTCCGCAGTACTCCAAGCGCTGATCCCAGCAGCTGCTCCGCGAAGGCGGCACCCGGACGCAACTCGGGTGCCGCCTTCGGCGTCTGTGGGAGTAGGTTCCAACAGGCGCGTCCTCCCGGGTGCACGGCCGGTATGCCGTGGGCCCAACGATCATGGGGAAGCGTCTGGTTTCCTGCTACGCCCGGAAAGGCACACCATCCATGGCACGACTCTTCGGGACCGACGGCGTACGCGGGCTCGCCAACGTCGACGTGACGGCCGAGCTGGCCCTCAAGCTGAGCGTTGCCGCCGCCCACGTCCTGGGCAACGGGGCGCGCGCGGCCGGCCGCCGGCCCAAGGCGGTCGTGGGGCGTGATCCCCGCGCCTCTGGCGAGTTCCTGAGCGCCGCGGTCGTCGCGGGCCTGGCGTCGGCCGGCGTGGACGTGCACAACGTGGGGGTCCTGCCGACCCCCGCTGTGGCCTTCCTCACCGCGGACATGGACGCCCACTTCGGGGTGATGCTGTCCGCCTCGCACAACGCCATGCCGGACAACGGCATCAAGTTCTTCGCCGCGGGTGGCCACAAGCTGCCCGACGCGGTCGAGGACGAGATCGCCGCCAGCCTGGAGCGTGAGTGGGAGCGGCCCGTCGGTGCCCAGGTCGGCCGGGTGCACGAGAACCGGGCAGGCCAGGCCCGCTACGTCGCGCACCTGCTCGAGGCCATCCCGCACCGGCTGGACGGGCTCACCGTGGTCATCGACGGTGCGCACGGCGCCGCATCCGCGGTCTCGCCCGAGGTCTTCCGGCTCGCCGGGGCGGACGTCTTCGAGGTCGGCGCCGAGCCCGACGGGCTCAACATCAACGACGGCTACGGCTCCACCCACCTCGACCACCTGCGGGCGGCCGTCGTGGCCCGGGGAGCCGACCTGGGGATCGCCCACGACGGTGACGCCGACCGGTGCCTCGCGGTCGACGCCGACGGCAACGACGTCGACGGGGACCAGATCATGGCGATCCTGGCGCTGGCGCTCAAGGAGCGCAGCGCACTCGCGCAGGACACCCTGGTGGCGACGGTGATGAGCAACCTCGGCCTGTTCCAGGCGATGGAGCGCGAGGGCGTGACCGTGCGCCAGACCGCGGTGGGGGACCGCTACGTCCTCGAGGAGATGCGCGCCTCGAGGCTGTCGCTGGGCGGCGAGCAGTCCGGCCACGTCATCTTCCTCGACCACGGCACCACCGGTGACGGCGTGCTGACCGGCCTCATGCTCGCGGCCCGGATCGCAGAGACCGGCAAGTCCCTCACCGACCTGGCCACGGTGATGCGGCGGATGCCGCAGGTCCTCGTCAACGTCAAGGGCGTCGACAAGAGCCGGGTCGACTCGGACGAGGAGCTCCAGACGGCAGTGCGAACCGAGCAGGCCGCCCTCGCCGGCACTGGTCGGGTGCTGCTGCGCAGGTCCGGCACGGAACCCGTGGTGCGGGTCATGGTGGAGGCCGGGGACCACGGCACCGCCCAGGCCGTGGCGGACCGGCTCTGCGACGTGGTGCGCGAGCGGCTGTCCCTCTAGGGCCTGCGCCGGGGTGGTCAGGCAGTTTCGTCGAGGAGACCGACGATGTGTCCGGCGATCTCGAGGGAGCTCGTCGCCGCCGGCGACGGCGCGTTGAGCACGTGCACGACGTTGCCCGAGCGCTCGATGAGGAAGTCGTCGACCAGGCTGCCGTCACGCTTCATCGCCTGCGCGCGGACCCCCGCGGGTGCCGGCACCAGGTGCTCGTCACGCACCTCAGGGACCAGCCGTCGCAGGCTGTCGCCGAACAGGTGCCGTGAGGCCGACCGGGCCATCTCCCGGGCACCCTCGCGGTAGTTGCGCCGCGCGAGCCTCCAGAAGCCGGGAAACGTCAGTGTCTGTGCCAGCTCCCCGGGTCGGACCGTCGCCCAGCCGTAGCCCTCGCGGGCGAAGGCCAGCACCGCGTTGGGGCCCGCGTGCACGTGGCCTCCGACCCCTCGGGTGAGGTGCACGCCGAGGAAGGGGAAGTCGGGGTCGGGAACGGGGTAGACCAGGTTGCGCACGAGGTGCGTGGCCTCCGCGGTGAGCTCGAAGTACTCGCCGCGGAACGGGACGATGCGTGCCGAGGGCCGGTGGCCGAGCCGGCGGGCGACCTCGTCGCCGTGCAGCCCGGCGCACGAGACGACCTGGTCGGCCGCGAAGTCCCCCTGACTGGTCCGCACCACCGTGTCGGCTCCGAAGCGGACGGCTCCGAGGACCTCGGCGTCGAGCACGAGCCGCGCTCCGGCACGTTCGAGCCGCCGGACCAAAGCGGCACAGACCTCTGCGTAGTCGATGATGCCGGTGCTCGGCACGTGCAGGGCCGCGAGGGCGGCGACGTGTGGCTCGTGCTCGCGGGCCTGCTGGGCGGTCAGCTCCTCGACGACCAGCCCGTTGGCGCGACCGCGGTCCCGCAGTCGGCCCAGCCCGGGCAGCTCGTCCTCGCGGGTGGCCACGACGAGCTTGCCGCACACCTCGTGGGTGATGCCCTCCTCCTGCGCGAACGCCACCATGGACGCCGCCCCGGCCCGGCACATCAGGGCCTTCAGGCTGCCCGGTGCGTAGTAGAGCCCCGAGTGGATGACGCCGCTGTTGCGCCCGGTCTGGTGGCGCGCCCAGCCCGGCTCCTTCTCAAGCACGGTGACGATCGAGCCGGGGCGCTCGCGGGTCAGCCGCTCGGCGACGGCGAGCCCCACGATGCCGCCGCCGATGACGACGTAGCGACGCGCTGGGGTCACGGGCTGACCCTACGACCGACCGGCACGTCAGAAGAGCTGTTCGAGCAGGCCCGTGTCGACGTCGTAGATGAACCCGCCGACCGCGACGCTGTCGGGTACGAGCGGGTGCGAACGCACCGACGCGACGTCCTGGGCGAGGGCGGCACGCTGGTCGTCGATGGCGTGGAAGTGCACCCACGAGGCGTCCTCGCCGGCTGAGGCGCCGACCTGCTCCCGCAGCTCCTGCTCGCTGCTCGACGCCATCGCGCAGCGAGTGTGCGGTGCGATGACGATGCGGTCGACGTTGAGCAGGTGCACGCCCAGGACGAGGGCCTCGAGGGCGGAGGAGTCGACGCGGCCTCCCGGGTTGCGGAAGATCTTCGCGTCGCCCGGCTCGAGCCCGAGCATGCCGAGGGGGTCGATGCGGGAGTCCATGCAGGTCACGACGGCGACGCCCTTGCGGGCAACACCGTCGAAGCCGCCGAGGGCGAAGTTGTCGGCGAACGCACGGTTCGCCTCGAGCAGGTCGTCGAAACGCTTTGTGACAGTAGTCTTCTCGCTCACAGCAGTCCTGGTCTCCTCTGGATCGTCATGGCCATCGGCTTGGTGGTGGAGGCGAAGAAGTCGTTGCCCTTGTCGTCGACGACGATGAACGCTGGGAAGTCCTCCACCTCGATCTTCCACACCGCCTCCATGCCGAGCTCGGGGTACTCGAGCACGTCCACGGACTTGATGCAGTCCTTGGCGAGCCGGGCCGCCGGGCCGCCGATGGAGCCGAGGTAGAACCCGCCGTGGGCGTTGCAGGCGTCGGTCACCTGCGTGGACCGGTTGCCCTTGGCGAGCATCACCATCGAGCCGCCGGCGGCCTGGAACTGCTCGACGTAGGAGTCCATGCGCCCCGCCGTGGTCGGCCCGAACGAGCCGCTCGCATAGCCCTCGGGAGTCTTCGCGGGGCCGGCGTAGTAGACCGCGTGGTCCTTGAGGTACTGCGGCATCTGCTCGCCGGCGTCGAGCCGCTCCTTGATCTTCGCGTGGGCGAGGTCGCGGGCGACCACGAGCGGCCCGGACAGTGACAGCCGGGTCTTGACGGGGTACCTCGACAGCTCGGCCCGGATCTGGTCCATCGGCCGGCTGAGGTCGATCCGCACGACGTCGTCCTCGTCCTCGAGGTGCTCGTCGGTGGTCTCGGGGAGGAAGCGTGCCGGGTCCTTCTCCAGCACCTCGATGAAGACCCCGTCGGGGGTGATCTTGCCGAGTGCCTGCCGGTCGGCCGAGCACGAGACCGCGATCGCGACGGGCAACGAGGCGCCGTGGCGGGGCAGCCGGACCACCCGCACGTCGTGGCAGAAGTACTTCCCGCCGAACTGGGCACCGATCCCGAACTCACGTGTCAGCTCGAGCACCCGCTCCTCGAGCTCGGTGTCGCGGAACCCGTGCGCCGCCATCGACCCCTCCCGCGGGAGCTCGTCGAGGTACTTCGCGGAGGCGTACTTGGCTGTCTTGAGGGCGAACTCGGCGCTGGTCCCGCCGACCACGATGGCCAGGTGGTAGGGCGGGCAGGCCGCGGTGCCCAGCGAGCGCAGCTTCTCGTCGAGGAAGGCCATCATCCGCTCGGGGTTCAGGATCGCCTTGGTCTCCTGGTAGAGGAACGACTTGTTCGCGCTGCCCCCGCCCTTGGCCATGAACAGGAACTTGTATGCCGTCTCGTGCCCCTTCGCGGTGTCGGCGTAGAGCTCGATCTGGGCCGGGAGGTTGGAGCCGGTGTTCTTCTCCTCCCACGTGGTGAGGGGGGCCATCTGCGAGTAGCGCAGGTTGAGCCGCGTGTAGGCGTCGAAGACGCCCTCGGCGATGGCCCGCTCGTCCTCACCGGCGGTCAGGACCTGCTGGCCCCGCTTGCCCATGACGATCGCGGTGCCGGTGTCCTGGCACATGGGCAGGACACCACCGGCGGCGATGTTGGCGTTCTTCAGAAGGTCGAGGGCGACGAACTTGTCGTTGTTGGAGGCGTCCGGGTCGTCGATGATGCGGCGCAGCTGGGCCAGGTGAGCCGGCCGCAGGTAGTGCGCGATGTCGTGCATGGCCGTCTCGGTCAGCAGTCGCAGCGCCTCCGGCTCCACCTGCAGGAAGGGTCGCCCGCCGGGTCCCTCGACCGTCGAGACACCCTCGGTCGTGAGCAGGCGGTACTCGGTCTGGTCGGGACCGGTGGGCAACATGTCAACGTACGAGAAGTCGGTCCCAGTGGGGGTGTCGGGCATCGGGCTTCCTTGTCTCTCTTCGTCGTCCACTCGTGCAGCGCGGCTACAGCTCGTCGAGGCCGGGCGCGTACGCGCCGGCCCGTCCCACGGTGACGCCGCTCGTGGCCAGGCCGCGGCCCACCGCCGGCGTGACGTCCTCCAGTGTCGCCCCACGCAGCCGCTCGCGCGCAGCCGGGTCGCCCAGGAGACGGGACGAGACCAGGCCGGAGAGCAGTCCTGCCATGAAGGAGTCCCCCGCCCCGACGGTGTCGACCACCCGCCTGGCTCGGGTCGGTGCCCGGACCACATCCGGCGCGGCGGCGACCCGGACACCCACGCCGTCCCCACCCAGGGTGACCACGGTGAGGGCCGCGCCGAGGCCCAGCCACCGCGCCATCACCTGCTCTGGCGACAGGCCGGCATACAAGGCCTGCAGGTCGTCCTCGCTGGCCTTGACCACGTCGCTGCGGCCCACGTGCTCCTCGACCTGCGCGCGCAACGCGTCCGGGTCGCCCATGATGCCCGGGCGGACATGGGGGCCGGAGGACGTCGCGCCCCGCGCGTGGGCCGCCGCGAGGGCGGTCCGGACCGCCGCCGCGCCGGGCTCGAGCACTGCACCCAGGGACCCTGTGTGCACGTGGCCCACTCCCTCGGGCACCTCGAGCGAGGGCAGGTCCCAGTGCAGGTCGAACTCGTAGGTCGCCGCGCCGAACCCGTCGAGGCGCGCCACCGCGGTGGAGGTCGGTGCGTCGCCGAAGCTGTCCGCAAGCACCTCC
Source organism: Pedococcus sp. (assembly GCA_025936615.1). Next base: position 5,876 of record JAICSZ010000127.1, read on the forward strand.
ACGCCGTGGTCGGCGAGGTGGGCGGTGATGCGGCGGCCACGGTGGTCGCGGCCGAGCCAGGTCGCGAAGGAGACCGGGTGGTCCAGCCGCGCCAGCCCCATGGCCACGTTGGCGGGGCTGCCGCCGACGTGTTCGGCGCTCGCACCCGTGGGATCGGTGACGATGTCGACGAGCGCCTCGCCGACGACGAGCAGCCGCCCAGTCATGCCTGCTCGGCCCCCACGGAGCCTGCGTGGTCGAAGTCGATGGAGGAGTAGGCGCGCAGCTTGGCGAGCTGGTGGTGGCTCTCGATCAGCCGGATCGTGCCGGACTTGGACCGCATGACCAGCGAGTGGGTCGTGACGCTGCCCGCGCGGTAGCGCACCCCGCGCAGCAGCTCGCCGTCGGTGATGCCGGTGGCGACGAAGAAGCAGTTCTCGCCGCTGACCAGGTCGTTCGTGGACAGCACACGGTCGAGGTCGTGCCCGGCGTCGACCGCCCGCTGGCGCTCGTCGTCGTCGCGCGGCGCGAGCCGGCCCTGGATGACGCCGCCCAGGCACTTGATCGCGCACGCCGTGATGATCCCCTCGGGGGTGCCGCCGACGCCGAGCAGCAGGTCGATGCCGGTGTCGTCACGAGCGGCCATGATCGCGCCGGCCACGTCGCCGTCGGAGATGAAGCGCAGGCGGGCGCCGGCGTCGCGGACCTCGGCGGCCAGCTGCTCGTGGCGCGGCCGGTCGAGCATGACGACGGTGACGTCCTCGACGGTCTCGCGCTTGGCCTTGGCGATGCGCTTGACGTTCTCGGCGAC
>JAICSZ010000112.1 GCA_025936615.1 Pedococcus sp.
CCACCAGCTCCACGGTCGACGAGGAGTCCGTCGCGGTGATGACGTCTTCGGCGATCTGCCGGACACTGAGCTCGCAGGGGTTCCCAAGGTTGACCGGTCCGGGTTCGCCGCTGCCGGCCATGGCTAGGATGCCGGCCACGAGGTCGTCCACGAAGCAGACGGACCTCGTCTGGCTCCCGTCACCGGTCACCGTGAGGGGGGCGCCGGCGAGCGCCTGGCGGATGAAGGTGGGGATGGCACGGCCGTCTCGTGGACGCATGCGTGGCCCGTAGGTGTTGAAGATGCGCACGATCGCGGTGTCCACCCCCTCGCTGCGCCGGTAGGCCGTCGTCAGCGCCTCGCCGTACCGCTTGCCCTCGTCGTAGACGCCACGGGGACCGATGGGGTTGACGTTCCCCCAGTAGTCCTCGGGCTGGGGATGCACGAGCGGGTCGCCGTACACCTCTGACGTCGAGGCGAGCAGGAAGCGGGCGCCCTTGTCCTTGGCCAGTCCCAACGCGTGCCAAGTGCCGAGCGCACCCACCTTGAGGGTGTCTATCGGCAGCTGCAGGTAGTCCACCGGCGAGGCCGGCGAGGCGAAGTGCAGGACCAGGTCGACCCGGCCGGGCACGTGCACGAAGTCGGTCAGGTCGCAGCGCACGAGCTGGAACCCCGGGTCGGGCATGAGGTGCGCGACGTTGCCCGCCCCTCCAGTCAGGAAGTTGTCCAGGCACACCACCTGCCGTCCCTGTGCGAGCAGCTGCTCGCACAGGTGGCTGCCCAGGAACCCTGCGCCCCCGGTGACCACGACCCGCTCGACCTGCCCGGCACTGTTGCCCGTCGCACTCACCACGCCACCGCCTTCCTCGCCGTGGGGTACCCGCAGCGGCACCCCGGAAACGTCCTCAGTGCCGGCCCTTGGGCCCCGCTGCGGCAACCCGCAGGTCGGACACGAGCGCGGCGAGGTCCTCCTCGCGCCGCCTGGACCGCAGCACCGAGGAAGGGTGCGCGGTGGCCACGACCAGCCCCGGCGTCGGTCCCGGCAGGGTCGCCGGCCAGTCCAGCGGCTTGCCCCGGCTGGTGCCGACCCGGAAGGAGGAGCCGTAGACGCTCTGCCCCGCGGTCGCACCGAGCAGGACCACGGTGCCGGGGCTGAGTGCCTCCAGCTCGGCCAGCAGCCAGGGTTGGCACTTGGCCACCTGCCACCTCGCCGGCGACTTGTGGATCCGTTTGTGGCCGCGGTCGACGAAGCGGAAGTGCTTCACGGCGTTGGTCCGGTACACCGACGCAGGCTCGATGCCGGCAGCCTCGAGCGCGTCGTCGAGCAGGCGCCCCGCCGGACCAACGAACGGCTCCCCGGCGAGGTCCTCACGGTCCCCGGGCTGCTCGCCCACCAGCATCATCGCGGCACCGCGAGGGCCGCTGCCCATCACCACCTGGGTGGCGTGCTCCCACAGGTCGCACCCGCGGCACTCGTGCGCTGCCGAGGACAGGTCGTCGAGGTCGGCACCCGTCGGGACCCATGCCACGGCCCCCGGCCAGCTCGATGGGGTGCTGCGCGTCGCCACGGCTCACTCCTGAGGGATGACACGCAGGCGCTGGAGGAGGAACAGCAGGGCCGCGGCGAAGTCGTTGCTGCCACACTCACGACGCACACGTGGCCAGTCCACCTTCTCGCGGAGCGCCCGGACGGCAGGCAGCAGCGTCGCGAAGTCGCAGTAGTGCTCGTCGAGCGCCTGCAGCTTGTGGATGACGAGCTCGGTGGGCAGCAGCACCGGCATCTGCACGGACAGCACCTGGAGCTCCTGGGATCGCGCGACGTCGTCGCGGTCGGCCCAGCCGCGGTCCGCCGCCCTGAAGATGACGTCCACCATGGCCTGGTCGAGGTACGCCTTGAGCAGCCAGTCCTCCGGGGGCTCGAGCACGGTGAAGCCGCTGTCGCACAGGGCCTGGGCTGCCTCGGAGGCGTCCTCCCGGGCAACCAGGAAGTCGACGTCGTGGTCTGGCTCGGGCCCACCCCAGGCCCACAGGGCGTAGCTGCCCAGCAGCGCGAAGGGCACCTCTGCGTGCTTGAGCGAGGAGGCGGCGAGCTTGAGCGCCTGCCTCAGGTCGAGCTGCTCTTGCGCCTCCATGTCCTACCGCTACCCCGCTCCAGGGTTGCCGAAGCGCCGCCGCCGCGTGGTGCGCCGGCGACGGGGTAGGGGGCGAGAGTGCGTGTGGCGACCTTCAACATCCTCAGCGGGCGCAAGCCGTCCGGACCAGGTGCCGACCTCGGCGAGCTTCGCGCCGCCGTCCGTGCGCTGGACGCCGACGTCCTCGGCCTGCAGGAGGTGGACCACAACCAGCACCGCTCCGACCTGGCCGACCTCACCGCGGTGGCCGCGGAGGCCATGGGAGCCAGCGAACACCGGTTCGTCGCAGCGATCGCCGGCACCCCCGGCGCGACGTGGGTCGCGGCGACGGGGGAGGAGGAGCCGGGCACGGCGGCATACGGGGTCGCGCTCCTCTCGCGCCAGCCGGTGCGCGGCTGGCAGGTCGTGCGGCTTCCACCGGTGCCGCTCCGGGCACCCATGCGCTTCGGCGACCGCATCCGGCCCTACCTGGTGCACGACGAGCCTCGCGTGGCCATCGTCGCGTCGGTGGAGACCCCGCACGGGATGGTGTCCGTCGTGAACACCCACCTTTCCTTCGTCCCCTGGTGGAGCGGGCGACAGCTGCGCCGCCTCATGACGAACTTGAAGAGGCTCGAGCCACCGGTCGTGCTCCTCGGCGACCTCAACATGGGACCGGAGCGCGCAACGCGCATCACCGGCATGCGGCCCGCCGCGCACCACCTCACCTTCCCCGTGGACCAGCCTCGCGAGCAGCTGGACCACGTCCTGCTCGGCGGCGCGCTGACCGCGGGCGCCAGCGCTGCACCAAGGCTGCCGGTCTCCGACCACCGGGCCCTGTGGGTGGACCTCGAGCCGGGCTGACCGGTTTGGCGGCAGCTGCCTCGGGTACGGCACGACCGAGCCGAGGAGGACACATGGAAAGCGCAGAGTCACACCTGAGGCCCGACGGGACCGTCTGGCCGCCCGTCACGCCCGAGACGCCGGCGCCCCCGGGCTACCACTACCCGATGGAGGACGACGCGGGCGACCCGGCCACGGGTGACGTCGTCGCTGACCTGACGGCGGACGAGGAGACCTGAACAGCCACATGGGGCTCACCGCAATCCTGAAGGGAGCCGCGGCCGGCGCTGCCGGGACCACGGCGCTCAACGCCACCACCTACCTGGACATGATGCTGCGCGGTCGGCCCGCCAGCAGCACCCCGGAGGCCACTGTCGAGAAGGTGTCCGACGTGACCGGGGTGGACGTGCCCGGTGACCGGGAAGCGCGCCAGGGGCGGGTGTCCGGTCTGGGCGCTCTCACCGGGATCGGTGCCGGGGTGGGCGTGGGTGCGCTGCTGGGCGGCCTGCGCGCAGCAGGCCTTCGCCCTGGACCGGTGACCGGGCCGCTGCTCGCGGGGACACTTGCCATGGTGGCCGGCAACGCGCCGATGGCAGGGCTCGGCGTGAGCAACCCGCGGAAGTGGACCGCCAAGGACTGGGCCGCCGACATGGTGCCCCACCTCGCCTACGGTGCGGTGACCTGGTTCACGCTCGGCCAGCAGGGGTAGGGCTCCTCACATGGACGAGAACACCAGCCCAACGCTGTCGGACGTCGTGCCCACCCGCGCCTGGGACGCACCGGCAGCGGTGCGCCTCATGCACCGGGTGGAGTCGACGCCGGTACTCGACCGGGTCAGCAGCCTCCTCGGCGCCCTGTCCTCCCCGTTGGCCACGGAGCCGCTGCGCTCGGTCCTGCTGGGCGCCGGAACGGGCCACGCCCTGCACCCGGTGCTGACGGACGTGCCCATCGGGCTGTGGACCTCGACGACCGTGCTCGACCTGTGTGGCGGCCGCAGGAGCCGTCCGGCGGCGCAGTTCCTCGTCGGTGCCGGCGTGCTCGCGGCAGTGCCCACCGCCCTCACGGGGTTGGCGGAGTGGCGCGAGACCCGCCAGCCGGAGAGCAGGGTGGGTGCGTTGCACGCGAGCCTCAACGTGGTCGCGCTTGGCCTGTATGCTGCGTCGTTCAGCTTGCGACGCAGGGGTCGCCACGGCCGCGGGGCCGTGGCCGCGCTCGCGGGCATGGGGATCGCGTCGTGCTCCGGCTACCTCGGCGGGCACCTCACGACGGTGCGCAAGGTCGGGACCCGCGACACGGCATACGAGGACGACGGGGTGGGGCCGGCTCTCAGCCGGCCCGCCGCCAGGCCCTGAGCCCGCCGGTGGTGCGCACCACTGCCTCGGCGGCGTCCTGCCCCGAGCGGTCGTAGGCCGCGACGAAGGCATCGAGGCAGCGTCGCGCGGAGATTGCCACAGCGCCGGCGACGAAGCGGCTCTCGCGGTGCGGGAACTCCTGGGACTCCACCGCGTCCAGCAGTGCCGTGATCTCGCGCTGCACCTCCTCGACGACGACACGGTCGGGGGCCATCCCGTCCGGCAGCTCGAACAGCCTCGCCAGGGCGTCGAGCAGGGTCGCGGTGCGCGCACACAGGACGGCGCCCAGAGGTGCAGCGTCGTCGCGCTCGAGCATGACCACCGCGACGGCCTCGACGCTCGAGCTGCACCGCTGCAGGGCCTCGCCCAGGTCGAACAGCGCCCGGTGCACCGAGGTGGCCCGACGCGCCCGCGGGTTGCCACGCCTCGCCCGGCGCCCCTCGGCGATCGCATTGCGGACGCGCTCGCGGGCAGGCGTGAGCTGCGGCAGCCGCTCCAGCGTCAGGTCGGCCGAGTCGCGGTCCTGCGCCTCCAGCCCCGCGACCACGTCGTGCAGCTGGCGCGCGAGCTCGCGGCGCAGCCCGCGAACCGACGCCTCGAGCTCGTACACGGGCAAGGGGGTGAAGAACAGGAAGTTGGCCGCGATCCCGACCACTGCGCCCACGAAGATCTGCACGACATATCCCGCCACGTAGCCCTCGGGGACCGCGCCGCCGATGGCGAGCACGAACAGGGCCACCACCGGCGTCCACGAGCCCTGCTCACGGATCCACCGCAGCGAGCCGAGGGCGACCCCGGCTCCGACTGCCACCGCTGCCGTCAGCGGGTTCGTCCAGGCGGCGAGCTGGAGCAGCACTGCGATCACAGCACCGAGCACGACCGCGCCCAGGGTGCGCGCCGCGTGCTGGAGCGAGTCGGTGACGGTCGGGAAGATCACCGAGAACGCGCCGAGGGCCGCGTAGTAACGGTAGTGACCGATGTCGCCGGGAAGCAGGGACCCGACCCAGAACCCCGCGCCGGCCGCGATCGCCGACTTCAGGGACAGGGCGGTGAGCGGGTGGTGCAGGGCCACGAGCAGTCGGCGCATGGTTCTGTCATACCCCCCTCACCGGGCACGCGATGTGTGAACTGGCCAGCAGGAGGGAACAGACTCCACCATGAAGATCGGATACTTCCTGTCCTGCGAGGAGTACAGCCCCGCCGAGCTGGTGGAGCAGGCGGTCCTCGCCGAGCGCGCCGGCTTCACCGGCCTGAGCATCAGCGACCACTTCCACCCGTGGAACGACGAGCAGGGCCAGAGCCCCTTCGTCTGGTCGGTGATCGGCGCCGTCTCCCAGGCCACCGACCTGCCCGTGACGACGATGGTGACCTGCCCGACCGTCCGCATCCACCCGGCGGTGGTGGCCCAGGCAGCGGCCACGTCGGCTGTCCTGCTCAGTGGCCGGTTCCGGCTCGGGGTGGGGTCGGGCGAGGCGCTCAACGAACACATCCTCGGCGACGTCTGGCCGCACGCGCAGGTGCGCCTCGAGATGCTCGAGGAGGCGGTCGACGTGATGCGCCAGCTGTGGTCCGGCGAGGTGGTCAGCCACCGCGGACGGCACTACACGGTCGACACGGCGCGCATCTACACCGTCCCGGAGCAGCCGCCGCAGCTGCTGGTGTCGGCGTTCGGGCCGAAGGCGATGGAGACCGCCACGAGGATCGGTGACGGCTTCGTCACGACGACCCCGGACGCAGACGGGGTCGCCGCCTTCCGCAAGGCGCTCGGCGAGGACGTGCCGACCGTGGCAGGGCTCAAGGTCGCGTATGCCGGCTCGCGTGAGGAGGGCGTGGAGCATGCCCACCGGCTGTGGTCCAACGCCGGTGTACCCGGCGAGCTCTCCCAGGTGCTGCCCTCGCCGCAGCACTTCGAGCAGGCCTCCTCGCTCGTCACCAAGGAGGCGACTGCGAAGTCGGTCTGCGCCGGCAACGACGTGGAGGAGCACGTGAGCGCGTTCCAGCCCTACGCCGACGCCGGCTTCGGCGAGGTGTTCGTCGCCAACATGGGGCCGAGCTACCGGGAGATGATCGAGTTCTACGGACGCGAGGTGCTGCCAGCCCTCGACGCGCGCTCGGCCGGCTGAACGGTGAGGCTGCGTCGCAGCCGGCTCGAGGAGCCGGGCATCGTCCGGCGCCGGCGGGGGAAGGGGTTCGAGTACCGCGACCCGACCGGTCGGCCCGTCGGACCGGAGGACCGGGAGCGCATCAGCCACCTGGTGATCCCCCCTGCCTGGCGTGACGTGTGGATCTGCCCTGTCCCCAACGGCCACATCCAGGCCACTGGTGTGGACGACGCAGGCCGCACCCAGTACCTCTACCACCAGCAGTGGGCGCAGTCCCGGGCGGCGGCGAAGCACGCCCGGGTGCGTGGGCTGGCGTCGCTGCTTCCCGAGCTGCGCGCCGCCGTGCAGCGCGACCTGCGGGCGTCGGGACTGTGCCGCGAGCGTGTGACGGCCGCCGCCCTGCGGCTCCTCGACCGCGGGCAGTTCCGCACCGGCGGTGAGGAGTACGCCGCCGAGCACGGCACGCACGGGGTGTCCACGCTGGAACGCTCGCACGTCTCCGTGCGCGGCGACACGGTGACCTTCGCGTTCCCGGCGAAGTCCGGCCAGTTCCGCGAGGCGACGGTCGATGACGCGCAGATCGCCTCTCTGGTCAGGTCCCTGCGGCGGACGCGGGGTGGCTCCGACCGCCTCCTGCGCTGGCGCGACGAGGACGGGTGGCACGACCTCACCGGGCAGGACCTGAACGACGCGCTGCGCGAGCTCGTGGGCGACGGCTTCACCGTCAAGGACCTGCG
>JAICSZ010000126.1 GCA_025936615.1 Pedococcus sp.
GCTGCCACAGCTGGTGGCGCACCTGCGCGAGTACCGCGCAAAGCTGCGCGACGAGTGGGCGAACCGCATCCACGAGGCGCACCTCTTGGAGGCCATGACTCCGCAGGAGATGGCCGCCGAGACGACGTCGGTGTACGACAACTACGTCGAGGTGCTCGAGACGGGAAGCGTCGAGGCGCTGCAGCACTACGCCCGCGACCTGTCCGAGCGGATCATCCCACGGGGCGTGGAGACCCACGAGGTGGTGGGCATCGTCCTGCTGCTCAGGGACGTCCTGGCCCGTTCGCTGTTCGAGAAGTACCAGCAGGACTTCGCCCTCCTCAACCGGGTGCTCGACGCCTACGAGCCTGCGGCGAACAGGATCGCCAACACCGTCGCGGTGAGCTTCGTCGAGGAGCGCGAGCGGGTCATCCGCCAGCAGCAGGACGCCATCCGCGAGCTGTCCACCCCAGTGCTGCAGGTCCGCGAACGACTGCTGATCCTGCCCATCATCGGCGTCCTCGACGGCGAGCGCGCGCGGCAGCTGACCGAGCAGCTGCTCAACGGGATCCGCAGGCACCGTGCCAAGGTGGTGGTCATCGACATCACCGGCGCGCCAGACGTGGACCAGACCGTGGCGAACCACCTGGTCCAGACCGTCGACGCCTCGAGGCTCATGGGCGCGAGCGTGATCATCACCGGCCTGTCGCCGACGATCGCCCAGACCCTCGTCAACATCGGCGTCGACCTGAGCAAGATGAACACCATCGGCGACCTCCAGGGCGGCCTGGAGGAGGCCGAGCGGCTGCTCGGCTACACCGTGACCCGGGAGGAGGGCGTCAACAGCGCGTGAGCACCGGACCCGCACTCGTCTCCATCCTGCGGCAGGGCGCCTACCTGGTCGCGTCGATCCACACTGCCCTGGACGACTCGGAGATGGTGCGGTTCCAGAACGACCTGGTCGCCCAGATCGGCGAGGACCGTGCGCGCGGGGTCATCATCGACGTCGCGGCGCTCGACGTCCTCGACTCCTTCGGCTCGCGCACCTTGCGACGGATCGCGGAGATGGCGCGACTGCGCGGGGCGGCCACCGTCATCGTCGGGGTCCAGCCGGACGTCGCCTTCGCCATGGTGCGGCTGGGCTTGGGACCCGGAACCGTGCCGACGGCGTTGGACCTCGAGGAAGGCCTGGCCCACCTCGACACGCTGGTGGGCGAGCGCGCGCGTCCTTTCCGGCGCAGGCCCGCTCGATGAGCCGTGTGCCGCGGGTGCACCAGGACTACCGGGTCGCCTTCCTGAGGTTCCTGGACCATGGCGAGGAGTCCGCACTCACCACGGGGTACGACATCGGGCGTCGCGCCCTGGGCGCCGGTCTGCCGCTCCTGGACCTCGCGCGCGTCCACCACGAGGTGGTCATCGAGGTGCTGGCCGAGCCGCACGCGGACCCGGTCAACGTGGCGGAGGCGGCGTCCGCGTTCCTGCTCGAGGTGCTGGCGCCCTACGAGATGAGCCGGCGCTCCGCCCACGCACCCGACTGACGCGGACGCACACCACCGCGCAGCATGACGCCGACACGTTGGCGGCGGCGGCGCGTCCACCGCACGGCCCGGTGCCCGGCCCCGCGCGCGGCCCCGCGCCCGGCCCGGGTCCTTCGACGTCATGGGCGGCCCGACACGGGGTCTTCAGGGGTGCAATGCGGCGCCTCATCCTTGGCGGCGAAACCTGAGGAGCAGAGCAATGACCTTGAAGATGCGACTGGTGAGCACCGGAACCGCGGCAGTCCTGGCCGGTGGACTCGCCCTCGTCCCTGCAGCAATGTCCGCACAGGCGGCACCTGCAGCGCCCGCTACGGCGAGGGCAGCCGCTGCGCAGCCCGCAGCCACGACCCTGCCGGTCACGGGAGCCCTCCCCGACGGGACGGCCTTCACGGGGCAGCTGAGCAACCTCACCACGTCAGTCGTCAACGGGGTCGTACAGCTCTCCGGCACGATCACCGGCACCGGTCTGCCCGCCGCCGGAACCCCGTTCACCGCGGCCGTCCAAGACCTGCAGGTGACGGACGGCTGTTCGATCCTGAAGCTGGACCTGGGTCCGCTGCACCTGGACGTGCTTGGCCTGGTCGTCGACCTGGCGCCGGTGCACCTGGACATCACCGCCGTCCCGGGTGCCGGCAACCTGCTCGGCAACCTGCTGTGCTCCGTGGCTGGTCTGCTGGACCACAACAGCCCGGCCGGGGGTCTCGCGGCCCTGCTGAACCGCCTCCTCACGGGACTTGGCCTCTGACCCGGCCGACCATCGTGGCGGCGGCCCGGGAAGCCCCGAGACCCTGGGCCGCCGTCACCGTTTCTGGGCACCCGTGCGCAAGGAGCTGACCATGACCGAGACCTCGAACCTGCAACCGGATGGCACCGTGGTTCCGCCGGTGACGCCCGAGCCTCCACCCCCGCCCGGGTACGAGGACCCGCTCAGCGGGTCCGGGCTCGAGGACACCTTGGCCGAGCAGCCCGAGACCGACTGACCGCCACGCCGGCCGAGCAGTGACGGGCCCGTTCCGACGAGCGGGTGTCCGGGGCCTCTGCTTTCATCGGGACCACGATGAAGCCCGAGCCGACCTCCACGAGCCACGCCGTCGAGCACGCTGCCCCGGACGAGCAAGCCGCCAGCCGCACCGGCTCCGCGTTGTGCCTGTCCGGTGGCGGCTACCGGGCGGCGCTCTTCCACCTCGGCGCAGTGCGTCGCCTCAACGAGCTCGGCATCCTCGCGAGGATCGACACCGTCAGCGCCGTCTCCGGCGGCTCGATCCTGGCCAACCTGCTGGCCGACCCGCGGCTGGAGTTCCCCGACCGGCACGGCCCGCCCGGCACGGTCGGGGGGTTCGAGGAGTTCGTCGCGCAGCCGCTGCGCCACCTGACGTCACGAAACGTCCGCACCCCCGCCCTGCTGACCAAGCTCAAGCCGTGGAAGTGGTTCGCGGACAGCGTGGCCGTCAGTGCCCTGGCGGGGGAGTTCGCGCAGACCATCGAGTGGTGGTCCAAGCCGTTGCGCGACAACGACGTCGCCGGCCCCGCCGTCATCACCGGAGCCACCGAGGTCGCCTACGGGGTGGACTGGGTGTTCGAGGACCCGACCACGCACCGGCCCCACGGCCGGGTAGGCGACTACCGGCTCGGTTACGCGCCACCACCGCCGAGCGTGCGGATGGCCCACATGGTCGCCGCCTCATGCGCGTTCCCACCGTTCTTCGGGCCCATGGTGCTCGACGGTGACGCGATCGGGCTCTCCGGCGGTCATCCCGGCCTCGAGTCGCCCGAGGAGCGCCGGGCCGTCCGCCACCACATCCGGCTCACCGACGGCGGCGTCTACGACAACCTCGGCCTCGAGCCGGTCTGGAAGAACCACCGCACCATCCTGGTCAGCGACGGCGGCGCGGTGTTCCGGGCGCGCACTGAGCGCACCGTGGTCGGGCGCATGCTGCGCATCCTCGGGATCGCCACGACCGGCGGGCAGTCCGTGCGCAGCCGCTGGCTCCACGCCAGCTTCTCCCGGGGAGTGCTCACCGGCACCTCGTGGGCCCTCGACGCGGTCGTCGACGGCCACTACCCACGGCAGACGACCGAGCTTGTCAACGCCATCCGCACCGACCTCGACGCGTTCAGCGAGCAGGAGCAGAAGATCCTGGAGCGCCACGGCTACCTCGTCGTCGATGCCAATGTCCGCAAGTACGTGCCCGAACTGGTCACCATCGACGCCCCGACACGGCCACCCCACGACGACGTGGCAGACCCGGCCGTGGCCGACGCCGCACTGGCCGACTCCGTCCGGCGGACGCTGCTGGGCCGCTTCTGAGCCTCGCCCCGAAGTACCCTGTGCCCGTGAGCGCCACCGCCATCCGACCCGGCACCGTCAGCACCGACCTCGACGAGCTCGCCGACCTCCTCGAGGCGGCGCGCGGCACGGTGCTCACCCTCACCGGCGCCGGCATCTCCACCGAGTCCGGCATCCCCGACTACCGCGGCCCTGACGGCAACCGTCGCGTCCAGCCCATGCAGTACTCCGAGTTCACCGGCTCCTCCGAGGCCCGCCAGCGGTACTGGGCCCGCTCCTACGTCGGCTGGCAGCGGTTCAACCTGGCCCGTCCCAACGCCGGCCACCAGGCGGTGGCCGCGCTCCAGGCGACCGGCCACCTCGGACCGGTCATCACCCAGAACGTCGACGGGCTGCACCAGGCCGCCGGTGCCCGTGACGTCGAGGAGCTGCACGGCTCCCTCGCCCGCGTCGTGTGCCTGACCTGCGAAGATCGCACCAGCCGTTGGGACCTCGACGACCGGATGCGGGTGGCCAACCCCACCTACACGGTCACCAGCAACGAGATCCGGCCCGACGGCGACATCGCCCTCGACGACCTCGACGTGAAGGCGTTCCGCGTGCCGCTGTGCCTCGTCTGTGGTCGCGACACCCTCAAGCCGGAAGTCGTGTTCTTCGGCGAGTCGGTGCCAAAGCCGTTGGTGGAGAAGTGCTTCCGACTCACCGACGGTGCCGCCGCCCTGCTCGTCCTCGGCTCGAGCCTGAAGGTGATGAGCGGCTACCGCTTCGTGCGCAGGGCGCACGCACGCGGCATACCGGTCGTCATCATCACCCGCGGACCGACCCGCGGCGACAACGAGGCGACCCACCAGCTCGACGCGCCCCTGGGCGCAACCCTCACCGAGCTGGTCAGCCGGCTGAGCCGGGCCGCCTAGCCACGAGGACCACGTCGATCGCGTCACCCTCGTCGGTGGGGCGGATGAACTCCTCGCACCGCTCGATGTCCAGGCCGTCGGCCGCCTCGCGCAGCCCCTCCGGCGTGTGCAGCAGCTCCGGGTCCTGCGGGCCGCCAACGCCTTCGGTGAGGTTTCGCAGCCCGTGGCCCACCACGACGAGCGCACCCCCGGGCGCCAGCCAGCTCGTGGTGCGGCTCACGACGTCCTGGGGCAGGTGGAGGTAGGAGACCAGGACGAGGTCGTATGCCGCCCGCTCGGCCGGGTGCCACGACCTCGCGTCCGCGACCTGCCAGTCGATGGTGATGCCCCGGTGGCTCGCCTCCTTCTCGCCCTTGGCCAGCCCGACCGCGGAGAAGTCGACGGCGGTGACGCGCCAGCCCTTGCCCGCCAGCCACACCGCGTGCCGTCCCTCGCCGGCGCCGAGGTCCAGGGCCCGACCCGGGGGCCACCCCCCGACGATGCGCTCCACCTCGGCGTTGGGCCCGGGGCTCCAGACGTGGTCGTGGCTCGCGTAGCGCTCGTCCCAGGCAACCTGTCGCTCGTCGGTCATGCCCCTAGCATCGCCGATATGAGCCAGCCCGCCAGCGCGGTCACGGTGCGTGACGCCACCCCGTCGGACGTGCCTGCCATGGCGGCCATCTACGACGAGCAGGTGCTCACCTCGGTGGCGACGTTCGACACCGAACCGCACGGCACGGCCCACCTCAGCGCGAAGCTGGCCACCCCCGGGCCCGGCAACCTCGTCCTCGTGGCCACGCACGGAGCTGACCTCGTGGGCTACGCCTACTCCGGCCCGTTCCGGCCGCGGCCGGCCTACGACGGCACCAAGGAGGTGTCGGTCTACGTCGCGGCGCACGCGCGGGGGCGTGGTGTGGCCCGGACGTTGTATGCCGCGTTGCTGGCCCGGCTGGACGCCGAACCGAGCGTCCACACGGAGGTCGCCGTCATCGCGCTGCCCAACGACGCGAGCGAGGCGCTGCACCGCGCGTTCGGGTTCGAGCCGGTGGGGACCCTGCGCGAGGTCGGCCACAAGTTCGGCCGCTACGTCGACACCGCCTGGTGGCAGCGCCTGGCGCAGCACGACGGCTGACCGGCGCGCATCGTGCGGCACGACGCTGGGGCGACCCGGCGTGCTGCTCGACGTCGTCACCGACGACCCGGACGAGCTGGCCGGGATCGCGTAGGACAACGGCGCCACCGTGGTCTTCCCCGTCGCGGACCAGCTGCACGGCCCCCGCGGCGGGCGGATCCGTGACCCGTTCGGGCACGAGTGGCTGCTGCAGGCGCCGCTGTCGATGACACCCGAGCAGGTGCAGCACGCGCTCGACGAGGCAGCCGGAGGCTGAGGCAGTCGGCCGAAGGGGTGGCGTGGCGCCCCGGCTCTTGGCACCCTCGTGGTGTTGGCATCGGGCCACGGCTGTGCTGGAGGACACGGATGGGTGCGACGGGGACTGGACCGTTCGAGAACGACGACGCGCTGGACTTCCTCGATGACGTGGAGGACTCCGAGCCGACCGAGCGGCGCAAGAAGGTGGTCGCCGCGATGGAGCGCGTCCTCGGCGACCAGGGCTACATCGAGGCGCCGAGCATGGCGGAGGCCGTCGCCGCCGCCGCGGTGGTCGCCGCGTCCGACGACCCGGAGTCGGCGGCCGGCGAGCCGTACCTGCCGCCCTGGCTCGACCGGGAACCGATCGAGGTCGACGAGCGGCTCGAGGAGCTCGCCACGCAGACCCTCCACCGGGCGCTGCGCCACGACGACAACGAGTGGTGGGAGCTGTGGGAGGAGGCCGACGCCTCCGACGAGGTGACCGAGGTCCTCAGCCGCTACCTCGACGCCCTCGGCGACTGACCCCTGCGACTGCTTGCGTCTGCGAGCTTGCCCCGCTGGTGGGCAAACTCGCAGACGCAAGCAGGCTTGTGGACCCGACCACC
>JAICSZ010000372.1 GCA_025936615.1 Pedococcus sp.
GGCGGACTGAGGCGGCGATGACCCAGACCCAGCTCCCAGCCACCCCGGCTGCCGTGCCTGCGCCGGTCGGCGGTTCCGCGCCGGCGCGCAACGGGCGGCGCGTGCCACTGAGAAGCGCGGCAGCCGCGAGCACCGGCGCCACCCCCGCCGGTCGACTCGTCTACGTGAGCCTCACGCTGTCGGTGCTCCTCGCCGCCGGCCCGCTCTACTACATGGTCGTGATGGCCTCGCGGCCCAACAGCGACATCACCTCGGTCCCGCCGCCACTCACTCCCGGAGGGCAGCTCGGCACCAACGTCCGTCGCGTGTTCGCCAACCAGGACGTGATGTTCGGGCAGGCGATGCTCAACTCGGTGCTCGTCGCCGGTGTGGCCACGGTGTCCGTGGTGGTGCTCTCGGCGCTGGCCGGGTTCGCGTTCGCCAAGCTGCGGTTCCGTGGCAGCAGCGCCCTCCTGCTCGTGGTCATCGGGACGATGATGGTGCCCGTCCAGCTCGGGCTGGTCCCGCTCTACATGCTCATGGGCAAGCTCGGTCTCGCGGGGACGCTGCCCTCGGCGCTGCTGCCGTTCCTCGTCAGCGGGTTCGGGGTCTTCATGATGCGGCAGTACGCCGCCCAGGCGATCCCGACCGAGCTGATCGAGGCCGCCCGGGTCGACGGTGCCTCGACCACGCGGATCTTCGTCTCGGTGGTCTTCCCGATCCTGCGGCCCGCCGCCGCAGTGCTGGGGCTGCTCACCTTCATGGAGCGGTGGAACGACTTCCTCTGGCCGTACCTCACCCTCGACGCGGAGCACCCCACGGTGCAGGTGGCACTGTCGAGGTTGTCCAGCGGCTACTACACAGACCAGGCGCTGGTCATGGCAGGGACCCTCATCGGGACGCTGCCGCTCGTCATCGTGTTCATCGTGTTCGGTCGCCAGATCATCGGCGGCATCATGCAGGGCGGAGTCAAGGGCTGACCATGTCGGTCCAAGAGCCAGTGTCGCGCAACGACTTCCCGCAGGACTTCTCCTGGGGCGTCGCGACCTCGAGCTACCAGATCGAGGGCGGCACCAAGGAGGACGGGCGGGGCACCTCCATCTGGGACACGTTCTCGGGCACACCGGGCCGCGTCGTCGACGGCGACAACGGCGAGGTCGCGGTCGAGCACTTCCACCGCTACCAGGAGGACGTCGCCCTGATGGCCGACCTCGGGGTGGAGGCGTACCGGTTCTCGGTCGCCTGGCCGCGGGTGCAGCCCACGGGGTCGGGTCCGGCGAACCGCGCCGGGCTCGACTTCTACGACCGGCTGGTCGACAGCCTGCTCGCGCGGGACATCACCCCGTGGGCGACGCTCTACCACTGGGACCTCCCGCAGCCGCTCGAGGACGCCGGCGGCTGGCCCGCGCGCGACACGGCCTACCGCTTCGCGGAGTATGCCGGCCACGTCGCCGATGCGCTCGGGGACCGGGTCAAGCACTTCATCACCCTCAACGAGCCCTGGTGCTCGGCCTTCCTCGGGTACGGCAGCGGACGGCACGCGCCCGGGCGCACCGACCCCGTCGAGGCCCTCGCAGCGTCCCACCACCTGCTGCTCGGCCACGGCCTCGCCGTCGCCGAGCTGCGCTCCCGCGTGCCGGACGCGCAGGTCGGCATCACGCTCAACCTCTACCCGGTCGAGGCCGCCGAGGGCCGGCGTGGCGAGGACGCGGTCCGTCGCATCGACGGCCTGTCCAACCGGTGGTTCCTCGACCCTGTGCTCCGCGGCGCCTACCCCAAGGACGTGGTCGAGGACGTTGCCCACCTCACGGACCTGTCGTTCGTCCAGGACGGAGACCTCGAACGGGTGTCCACGCCGCTGGACTTCCTCGGCGTCAACTACTACACGCGCCACGTGGTCGCGGCCGGCGCCTACCCCGGCTCGGCGGGGGTGGAGTTCGTCAGCCGGGGCCTGCCGACCACGGCCATGGGGTGGGAGGTCGACCCGGACGGCCTGCACGACGTCCTCGCCCGGGTCACGCGCGACTACGGCGACATCCCGCTCGTCCTCACCGAGAACGGCGCAGCGTTCGACGACGTGCTCGCCGACGGGAGGGTCCGAGACCCTGAGCGGGTCGAGTTCCTCAGGTCGCACCTGACCGCCTGTCGCAGCGCCATGGTCGCCGGGGTGCCGTTGCGCGGCTACTTCGCATGGTCGCTCCTGGACAACTTCGAGTGGGCCGAGGGCTATGCGAAGCGGTTCGGGATCGTCCACGTCGACTTCCAGACCCAGGTCCGCACGGTGAAGGACAGCGGCCTCTGGTACGCCGCGTTCCTCGCGGGCAGTCACGACCCCGGCGACCCCGGACCCGACGCGGCACTCGCCGGTGGGGTCACGCAGGACCGCGCCCCCCAGGCGACATACTGACGGCCATGAGCAGCGCCACCACCCAGCCCACCCTCGAGGAGGTGGCCACCCGTGCCGGGGTCGGCCGGGGCACGGTGTCGCGCGTCATCAACGGGTCGCCGCAGGTGAGCGAGCGCACCCGCCAGCGGGTGATGCAGGCCGTCCAGGAGCTCGGCTACGTGCCCAACATGGCCGCGCGGGCGCTCGTGACCCGTCGGACGGGTGCCATCGCACTGGTGATCTCCGAGCCGGAGGAGCGCGTCTTCGGCGAGCCCTTCTTCGCCGGCGTCGTCCGCGGCATCACCACCGTCGTGGGGGAGTCCTCCCGACAGCTGGTCCTGGCCCTCGTGCAGACCCGCGAGCAGGTGGAGCGGCTCGACAGCTACCTGACGCCACAGCACGTCGACGGCGTGCTGGTGCTCTCCTCGCACGACAGCGACACGCTGCCCGCCCGGCTGCAGGGACGCGGGCTGCCGATCGTCCTGTGTGGCCGTCCCGGCGAGGGGTCCACCATGAGCTTCGTCGACGTCGACAACACCGGTGGGGCGCGCAGCGCCGTCGAGCACCTGATGCACGGCGGGCGGCAGCGGGTCGCGACCATCGCCGGACCGCAGGACATGATCGCGGGGCGCGACCGCCTCGCCGGCTACCGCGAGGCCCTGCGCGAGGCGGGCCAGCCGGTCGACGAGACCCTGGTCGAGTCCGGCGACTTCAGCGAGGCCGGCGGCGCTGCCGCCATGCGGACCC
>JAICSZ010000196.1 GCA_025936615.1 Pedococcus sp.
CTCGGCGACGAACCTGCGGGCGAAGGTGCGCTCGGACATCATCGCCAGCCGCGCCAGGTCCGGCACCGTGTGCGGCGCGTCGAGGTTGTCGGAGATGTGCGCCAGGACCGGCTGCATGCTGTCGCAGTCGGTCGGCGGCAGCGGCGTCTCGACGTACTGCCGCTGGCCACCGTCGCGCTGCGGGGGCACGACCATGCGCCGGGCGATGCGGCCGGCCACGGCCGCCCCGAGCTCGCGGCGGACCAGGTGCAGGACCGCGTCGATCCCCGCCGCGGTCCCGGCACCGGTGATGATCCTGCCCTCGTCCATGTACAGGACGTCCATGGAGACCCGGGTGCGGGGGAACCGCCGGGCGAGCTCGTCGGCGTACATCCAGTGGGTCACGGCGCTCTTGCCGTCGAGCAGTCCCGTCGCGGCGAGCAGGAACGCACCGGTGCAGATCGACAGGATGGTCGCCCCCCGGGCATGTGCCCCCCTGACGACGTCGAGCAGCTCGGCGGGGTAGTCCTCGCGGATGCCGCCGGCCGGGATGATGACGAGGTCGGCGCCGACGGCGTCGGACCACCGGTGGGTGGGGACGAACATGCCGCCACTGGTCGTCGGGACCGGTTCGCCGGCCCGCTCCCCGCAGGTGAGGAAGGTGAAGCGGGGAACCCCGTCGCCGGTCCGGTCGATGCCGAACACCTCGCAGGCCAGCGCCATCTCGAACATCGCCATGGGGTTGGTCGCGAGCGCGGCCACGGTCTGCAGGGGCATGGCCACAGTGTGGCAGAGGTGGGTGGCAGAAAACAGGTCTAGGGCGTCAGTTCTGCCACTCGTGGCAGGACTGACGCGGGCGAAGAATAACTGCCATGACCATCATCGTGTTCCTCGTCTTCGTGGCCGGGGTCGTCGCAGCCCTCGAGCGCCACCACCGGCGCACCGAGCGGCTGCCGCACGCCCCCCTCGGCGCCGACTCCCTGGCCTCGTGGCATGACCTGGACCTCCAGCACGTCCAGCACGACCTCGCCGCCCGCGCCTGACCGCCACCTCGCGAGTCTTTGAGTGCTTTGACGGACCCTGGTCCGTCAAAGCACTCAAAGACTGCCGGCGCGGAGCGGGCGAGGGCCCTCAGAGGCGGGCCACCACGGCAGCCGCCAACACGGCATACCCGTCGTCGTTGGCGTGGATGTCGGAGCGCAGGCACATCCAGGTGAGCGCACACACCGTCGCGACGTTCCGGGGCACCGACCCGCCGAGCGAGGGCACGCTGACCGGGGTGAAGTCCGTCGAGTGGAACGCGCCGGCGACGTCCGCGACCGACCCGCCGACCGCCCCGGTTGCGCCCGCGATGATGCTGTTGAGGACCGCGAGCAGGGGCACCGACCGCTGTGCCAGCACCTGGCCGGCCGGTCCGGTCAGCCAGGCGGCCAGGAACGGGTCGTAGTAGTTCAGCACCACGATCTGCACGCCGGGCGCCGCGGCCCGCAGCTGGCCCAGGATCACCGGCAGGTTGGCCGCGACCGAGCCGAACCCGCCCTGGACGCAGGCGGGCGGCAGGCCCTGGGCGCCACACCTCGCGACGTCGTTGGCGCCGATGTCGAGCGTGACCAGCCGGGTGAACCGGGCGTGCCCGTGGAGGAACTCGACGGCCTGGGCAAGCTGGCTCCCCTCGTCGTAGGCGCACTTGCCACCCTCGACCATCGAGGACGTCGTCTCGCCCGAGCACCCGAGGTTGACCAGCTTCGTCTTCGGCGCGGACTGCTGGAGGGCGTCGCGCACGTGCCCGACGTAGCCGCCGGTCGGGTCGTCCCCCTGCCCCGGTTGGTAGCCGGCGGCCAGCGAGTCGCCGAGGGCGAGGTACCACCCAGTGGCATGAGCTGCGGCACTCGGCGACGGCGCGGCCTGCGCGGGACCGGAGCCGGTGAGCAGTGCAAGCACGGCGACGAACGGGACGGCGAGGCGGCGGAGCATGGGGCCCTCCTGCGTGGGTGGTGACGTGGCCACGCTGCCACGTGGGACCCGTCGGCGCCATACCTCCGACTAGCCTTGACACCCGTGTCGATCCGCGTGATGGAGCGCTCGGCGTGGCAGGCCAGCGAGGTGGCCCACGCCGACCGTGTCGACGCCGCCACCGCCGCCCACCGGGCTCGCCGGCGCTCCGGGCGGCGCCACCCCGTCGAGGACTTCCTCTTCACCTACTACTCGTCCACGCCTGCCCAGCTGCGCCGGTGGCACCCCGGCGCCGGGATCCGGCTCGAGGACGCGGCGGGCACGCCGCGCGCCGGCTGGCGGTTCCACCGCGAGGTGGGCCGCGACGTGGAGCTGGACCACGCGGCATACCTCCAAGCACGTGGCGGCACCGTCGAGTTCGTCCGGCGGCTGCTCACGGCGACAGCCTCCCGGCCCGCGCAGCTCGGCTGCTTCGGGCTGCACGAGTGGGCCATGGTCTATCGGGAGGCACCCGACCAGGTGCGGCACGCGGACTGGCCGCTGCGCCTCGGTGCAGCCGCCACCGACGAGGTGGTCGAGGGCCTGCAGATCCGGTGCACCCACTTCGACGCGTTCCGGTTCTACACGCCGCCGGCGCGGGCGCTGAACCTCGTGCAGCCGACCCGCGAGCGCCAGGTCGAGCTGGAGCAGCCGGGTTGCCTCCACGCGACGATGGACTTGTACAAATGGGCCGGCAAGCTCGTGCCCGCGGTGCCCAGCGAGCTGGTGATGGACTGCTTCGACCTGGCCCGCGAGGTGCGTGAGCTCGACATGCGGGCGGCCCCCTACGACCTGAGCGAGCTGGGCTACGAGCCGGTGCGGGTCGAGACGCCCTCCGGGCGTGCCGAGTATGCCGCGGCGCAGCGCGCCTTCGCGACGCGTGGCCAGGACCTGCGGGAGCAGCTCGTGCAGGCCCTGGCCGGGTTGGCGGGCGGCGACCAGCCGTCCGTGGACGGCGCTCAGCCGGTCGAGGCGTCGTCCTCGGCGAGGATGCGGTAGATCGAGCGGCGCGCCTCGGCGAGCACCTTCTGTGCCGCGTCGATGGTCTCGGCGCGGCCGCTCATCCCGACCTGCTGGATGGCCCCGTGCAGCTGGTGGACCTCCTGGCGCAGCTCGCGGAAGCCGCGCTGAGGTGTCGTCGACTGCTCCCACGCGGCCCTCAGCTCCTCGGCGTGCGCCTCGACGTAGGCCAGGCCCTCGTCGGTGAGCTCGTGGACCTTGCGGCGGCCGGAACCTGCGTCGGAACCGGAGTCGGCCTGGTCGATGAGGCCCTCCTCGTGGAGGGCGTACATGGCCGGGTAGACCGAGCCGGGGCCGGGCTGCCAGCCGCCGTCTGAGCGCTCGGCGATCGCGGTGATGACCTGGTAGCCGTTCATCGGCTGCTCGGCGAGCAGCGACAGCACGGCCCTGCGGACGTCGCCGCGTCGGCCGCGGCGGCCACCGCGGCGGCCGAAGCCCGGACCGAAGCCAGGGGCGAAGCCCGGCCCGAAGCCGGGCCCGGCCTCGCCGAAGCCCTCCGGGCCGCGCGGGCCTTGGGGGCCTCGGCCTCGGCCATGACCGTGACCGAGGCCCCGGTCGTGCGGGCCACCGCGGCGGGGGTGGCGTGGACGTGGACTGTGTTGGGTGGGGCGGTTCATGGATGTCTCCTCGGGTTTCTGGGTTGCGGGGGCGTCGCGGTCCTGCTCGGGCGCTCGCCGGTCAGCCTCAGCTGGTGGGCGACCACGTCCGTCGGACCTGCGGCTCTCACTCGCACTATCGACGATGGTCCGTCGATATATCGATAGCCTGCGCTCATCGATATATCGATGTCAAGTCGCCCAGCTGACGGGACGCGAGAGGGCGGTCCGGACCACGCGGCACGCCCGGCCCACGCCATGGGCACCACAGCGGGAGGTTCGTGGCGGCCCGTAGGCTGACGTCCCGTGTCGAAGGTTCTGACGTCCCTGCCTGTCGGTGAACGTGTCGGGATCGCCTTCTCCGGCGGTCTGGACACCTCGGTCGCGGTCGCGTGGATGCGCGAGAAGGGCGCCATCCCGTGCACCTACACGGCCAACCTCGGGCAGTACGACGAGCCCGAGATCGACACGGTGCCCGACCGCGCCGGGCAGTACGGCGCCGAGCTGGCCCGCCTCGTCGACTGCCGGGCCGCCCTTGTCGAGGAGGGACTGTCGGCGGTCGCCTGCGGCGCCTTCCACATCCGCAGCGGGGGCAGGACCTACTTCAACACCACTCCCCTGGGCCGCGCCGTCACCGGCACCCTGCTCGTCCGTGCGATGAAGGAGGACGGCGTCGACATCTGGGGTGACGGGTCGACCTTCAAGGGCAACGACATCGAGCGCTTCTACCGCTACGGGCTGCTGGCCAACCCGGCACTGCGCATCTACAAGCCGTGGCTCGACGCCGACTTCGTCAGCGAGCTCGGTGGCCGGCAGGAGATGTCCGAGTGGCTCACCGCCCGCGACCTGCCCTACCGCGCGAGCGCAGAGAAGGCCTACTCCACGGACGCCAACATCTGGGGCGCCACCCACGAGGCCAAGACGCTCGAGTACCTCGACGAGTCGATGGAGGTCGTCGAGCCGATCATGGGCGTCGCGTTCTGGGACGACTCGGTGGCGATCGCTTCGGAGGACGTGACGGTCCGGTTCGAGCAGGGCCGCCCAGTTGCCATCAACGGCAACGACTTCCGCGCCGATGCGGTCGCCCTCGTCGACGAGGCCAACAGGGTCGGGGGCCGCCACGGGCTGGGCATGTCGGACCAGATCGAGAACCGCATCATCGAGGCGAAGTCCCGCGGCATCTACGAGGCACCGGGGCTGGGGCTGCTGCACATCACCTACGAGCGGCTGCTCAACGCCATCCACAACGAGGACACGATCGCCAACTACCACGCGGAAGGGCGGCGGCTGGGTCGCCTTCTCTACGAGGGCCGTTGGCTCGACCCGCAGTCGCTGATGCTGCGCGAGTCACTGCAGCGCTGGGTCGCGTCGGCGGTGACCGGTGAGGTGACGCTGCGGCTGCGGCGCGGCGAGGACTAC
>JAICSZ010000108.1 GCA_025936615.1 Pedococcus sp.
CGCCATCGCCAGCGGCACGTGCACCGCGGTGAGGGTGTCCCTGCCGGCGTCGCGCACGAGGCCGCCGATGTAGGACTCGACGACCAGCAGCACGGCCAGCACGGCGCTGCCGACCCACAGGTCGCGGCGCTCTCGGTGCTTCCACACGGCGTACACCGTGGCCAGGACGGCGAAGAGCAGGGCCACGTCGGCGCCCCGGGCATGGACGTCGATCCAGCCGCTCGCGGCGTCGCGGTGGCCGTCGTGCTCGAGGAAGATCCCGGCCCACAGGCCCTGCAGCAGGATCGCGAGCGCCGCGATCCCGACGAGGCAGCCGAACACGGGGCCGGCCGTGCGGACGGACTCGCCCTCGTCCGGGCGGGCACGGCGGGTCGGGGTGCTCATGGGTCCTCCAGCGGTCGGGGCGGCCAGGCGGAGGTGCCCTGGGTCCGGGGCACGGAAACGCCAGGTGGCTCGCGCTGTCAGGCTGCGGTCAGGTTCGGACGTGGCGCGCGAGAGACTGGGGTCATGTCCCCAGCGACGGTGGTGGCGACGGCGAACGTGCTGCGCTCCCTGCCCACCGACCAGGCCCGCGCCGCCCTTCTCGCGGTCCTCGACGGTGCGCCGGACCTCGTGGGCCTGCAGGAGTGGGACGTGTCCCGGGTCCGCCTGCTGCGCGAGACCGGCGCCGTCCGCCTGCTGCCGGGCCCGCGGCCGCGCCGGTCCCCCGGCGCCTACCACTGGGTCGTCCCGCTGCTCGGAGACTGCGCCGTGGGCGCCCGCACCGACCGCTACGACGTCCTCGGCTCCCGGACCCGGGTGCTCAGCCGGCCCGGCCGCGCGGACAAGCCGGACCGGTGGCTGGGTCTCGAGCCACCGCGGCTGGTGACCGTCGGGTGCTACCGGGACCGCCGCTCGGGGCGCGTCGTCAGCCTGCTGAGCTACCACCTCGTCCCCGGGGTCCAGGCGCGAGGCCGGTACCGCGAGGACCGCCCGCGGCTCGTGGCCAGGCACCGGGCGGAGGTACGCCGGCTCCAGCAGCTCGTCGACGAGGAGCTGGACCGCGGTCGCGACGTCTACGCCGTGGGCGACTCCAACTTCGACGGTCTGCGGCTCGCCGGGCTGACCTCGGCGTGGGAGGGTCGCGAGGGCCTTCCCGGGACGTTCGGCGCCCGGCGCAAGATCGACGACGTGCACGGCCCGGGAGCTGCAGCCTCCGTGACCGTGGTCCCCACCCCGTCGGACCACCGGGCCGTCCTCACCGCCTGGTGAGCGACACTGCCGGTCAGGCCCGGGCCGGCTCGAGCAGGAAGACCCGCACCGGACGGTGGTCACGCACCCGCTCGCGGTACGTCGCGTAGCCGCCGTACACGCCGGCCGACCGCGCCCACACGTCTGCCTCCTCGGACGCCGTCGCCGGTCGGGCGACCACCGGCACGGTCCGGCCGCGGTACGTCACGGTGGCGCGCGGGTCGGCCTCGAGGTTCAGCACCCAGGCCGGGGTCGAGGGCTGCCCGAAGTTGGTGCCGAGCAGGGCGAGGGTGTCGCCGACCGGCACCGCGATCAGGTGGGTCCTGCGTGGTGAGCCGGACCTGCGACCCGTCGTCACGACGTCGACCACCGGGAGGCCGGTCATCAGTCCGGGGACGCTCTGCCGGCCACCGGTGAGCCTGCCGACGAGGTCGTCCACGTGCCGGAGGGACTTGGAGAACACCCACGCCACGGCACGCGTGGCCCCGAGGGACCGCATGGAGCGCCGGAAGGCGTTCGGGCGCCGGATCTCGTAGCCGAGCTCGGCGGCGATCCCCATGCTCAGGCGAGGGGTCGACCGACGTAGCGGACGGCGCCGGCCTGGATCGTCCCGGACCGGATGGCGGCGAGCTCGTCGGCCTCGCTGATGCCGAGGGTGGGCCAGAAGTACGGCATCCGTTCGACCTGAACCGGGGTGAAGCGCGTCGCGAGCGCACGCTCGATCTCGGTCCAGGTGTGGAGCCGGTGCTCGTCTCGCGCCCACCGCCGGACGTACGTCGACCACGAGAGCCCGCTCTCCTCGCACGCGTCCCGGTGGTGGTGCAAGAACGTGTGCCCGTCGTGGGGCAGCCGCTCGAAGCACCATCGGGCGGTGGCCTCGTCGAACAGCTCGTGCGCCCACTCCACGACCAGCAGGACGCCGCCGGGGAGCAGGGCGTCGGCCACGCTGTCCACGGTGAGGTGCAGGTCGCCGACGTGGTGCAGCGACGTGCAGGCGACCACCGCGTCGACCGGGCGCGGGACGTCGTACGTCTCGAACTCGACCTGTCGGAAGGACGGCCCGGTCGGCGCCTCGGGGTCGACGCCTACCGCGTCGTAGCCGGACCGTCGAAGGTCGGGAACGAACCCGCCGAGGTCGCCGCAGCCGATCTCGACCACCCGACCGGGTGGTCCGGGCACGCTGTCGCGCACGAACGGCCAGGTCGCCGCCAGCCAACGGCGATCCGCCGCCTCGGTGTCGCTGGGGTGGCCCGTCCCGTGCATCGCCTGCAGCTCCGATCGCGTCGCGTGTCCGATCCTGGTCGCGACTCACCGCCGAGCCGACCCGTCACCCTACCGAGTCCAGCCGCTTCGGGGCGATGGTGACGACGAGCCCGACCTGGTCGCCGCCCTGCCACGGGGCGGCCGAGGTAGCGCCGGGAGGGGCGGCTCAGGGACGCGATGGCGGATCGGCCTGGCTGAGGTGCATGCCGAGGAGCAGCCAACCGTCGCGCCTGCGCGCCCAGACGTGGCTCACCCGGAAGGCCCCGTCGGAAGGGTGACCCTGGTAGGTGGCCTCCTGGGTCTGCTTGCCGATGGTGATGGCGAGGTCACCGTGATCTGCGACGGACACGTCGTCCCAGGCCAGTGATCGGGTGTGGAACGCGCCGGTGCGGTAGCGGTCCAGCCATTGCTGCTTGTCCAGCACGAACCCGAACGGTCCGACCAGCCGGAAGCCGTCGTCGGCGAGCGTGTCCAGGGTGTCGACGTCGCCGGCGCGCTCGGCCCTGGCCCAGCGCTCGCCGACCTCGATGACGTCGGTGGTGGTGCTCATGGAGGTCATCCCCTCTCCTCGTCCGTACGGACTGCGACCATGATGGTACGTTAGACTTCTAATCTATAGATGTCAAACGATTAGCCGTCGATCCTTCGTGCTAGCGTGCGGCCATGCCACGCACCGCCCCCGCCCGGACGGGGCCGCCCGCGCATCCCCCTATCGGTCTCCTCCTCGACCGGGTGGCGCGGCAGCTCAGCCGGGACTTCGACGAGGCGCTGGTGGATGCCGGGGGGTCACGACCGATCTGGCTGGTGCTCCTGGCGTTGACCATCGACGAGGAGGCCAACCAGCGCCAGCTCGCCGCCTTCGTGGGCATCCGCGGAGCCACGCTCACCCATCACCTCAACGTCATGGAGGCGGCCGGGCTGGTGGTGAGGTCACGCGACCCGCAGAACCGTCGCTCACACCTGGTGCGGCGAACCCCGGCGGGCGACGAGATGTTCATCCGGTTGCGGGAGGCCGCGACCGCCTTCGACGTCCAGCTGCGCCGCGGCCTGTCCACCAGCGACGTCGACACGCTCAGGACGCTGCTGGACCGGCTCCACGGGAACTCGCGACGCCGAGCCGAGGCGCGTTGCGCGACATGAGGCTCCGGTCTCCCGTGTGCGGGCCCGGGTCCTCGGCCTTCAGAACGGCATGGCGATGAACGGCGAGGAGTACTCGCCGTCGCCGACCAGCCGATCCTCGGCCTCGACGACGGAGATCCGATGCTGCTCGGCGTGGATCAGCATGGCGAGGAGCCCGACGTCTCCGGCGGTGGCGATGCCCGTCACCTCGCGGTGGGACAGGACCCACGAGACGGCAGCAGTGATGCGGGCCTGGTCGGCGTAGGGCTCGTACCACGTCGCACGTGCGTGCTCTGCGCCCTCTGGCCAGTTGCGACGCGACACGGTCTTGATGGTCATGAGACCGACGTCCTGGCGCCGGACCTCGTCCACGAGAGCCTCGTAGTCGGCCCGGTAGGACTCGTTGCGCCACAGCACCGGGTTCAGCGGCGTGAGAACCGTCGCGAACGGATGGCGGCGCAACGCCTCGAGGTGGGTCGCCGGGGCCTGATGGCCGTGGCCGGTGATGCCGATCGCCCCGATCAGGCCCTCCTCCTGCGCCCTGGTCGCGGCCGAGAGCGCGCCGTCGCGACGGGTCGCCGCGTCGAGCTCGTCCAGGTCACCGACCGCGTGGAGCTGCAACAGGTCGACGCGGTCGGTCTGCAGCCGGCGCAACGAGTCGTTGATCTGTCGCCAGGCCGGCTCCCGGTCACGGTGGCCCGTCTTCGTCGCCAAGAAGATCCGGTCGCGGATCTGCGACATCCACGGTCCCAGCCGCAGCTCGGCCTCGCCGTAGTCGGCCGCCACGTCGACGTGGTTGATCCCCCCGTCGAGGGCCTCCTGGATCGAACGGTCCGCGACGTCCTGCGACACCTCGCCCAGGGCTGCCGCGCCGTAGATGAGGACCGAGCTGCTGTGCTCGAGGCGTCCGAGCCTGCGCTTCTCCATGTCGACCACTCTCTGCCCACCGTCCACAGGCGAGCAACCCCGACCGGACGTCTAGCTCGGTTCGAGCTGTGGCTCGATGACCTCCGGTCGAAGGCCCCGGCCGACGACCCGCGCGCTCACGCGCCGCAGGACGGGCAGCAGGATGGTCGCGAGAGCCCTCTGCCACCATGGCATCGGGCTCCGCAGGAACCCCCCACCGCCCGGCTTCGCGATGATCGCGTGGAGGCGCAGCTGAAGGGGTTGCATCCGACGCACCGGTGGCAGGCGACGCCTCTGCACCCGTTGCAGGTCTGCGGTGTCGACTGTTCCGCTGCGCAGGCGGTCGACCAGGAGGTTCCCGGTGGCGACGGCGTCCTGGATGGCGTAGTTGACCCCGACCCCGAACGCGGGCGACATGGCATGAGCTGCGTCACCGATGCACAGGAGCCCGGGCTGCCACCAACGGCTCAACCGGTCGACCTGCACCGTCAGGAGCCTCACCTGCCTCCAGTCCGCGATCGATCCGACCACCTCGGCCAGGAAGGGGGCGACGCGAGCGATGCGAGCCCGGAACTGCTCGAGCCCGGCTTCTTGGATCGCGGGGTAGCCGCCCTTCGGGATCAGCATCCCGGCCTGGTAGTACTCCTCGCGGGGGATCGTGATCACCATCGACTCGGCGTCGAGGTAGGCCAGCGTGTCCGGCGGGTTCACCGCCGTCCTCGGAAGACGGAACCACAGCACGTCGACCGCGACGCCGTAGTCCTTCGGTTCGAGGCCCGCTGCGCGCCGTACGGTCGAGTCGCGACCGTCGGCCGCCACGGTGAGCAGTGCTTCGATCTCGACCGGGCCTCCTTCCGTCGCCACGGTGAGCCCGCGCACCGCATCACCCGCGCGAAGGATGCCGGTCGCCTCAGCGCCCATCATGAGGCGGAACGCCGGATACCGGGTCGCCTCCTCGGCAAGGAGCGAGAGGAAGTCCCACTGGGGCATGAGCGCGATGCTGCGGTTCCTGCCGTGCAGGCGGCCGAAGTCGACAGGGGTGAGGCGATTGCCGTTGACGACGACGTCGAGCGTACGGATGGTGCTCTGACGGATCGCGTCGAAGCGCTCCCGGAGACCGAGCTGGTCGATGAGGTCGATGGTGGAGGGGTGGATCGTGTCTCCGCGGAAGTCCCTGAAGAAGTCGGAGTGTCTCTCCAGCACGATGACGGGGACCCCCGCCCTGGCCAGGAGCAGCCCCAGCATGACGCCGGCCGGACCGCCACCCGCGATGCAGCAGGTCGTCGAGAGTCGTGACCTCGGCTCGGTCACAGGATCGCGATGGCGTCGATCGAGATGAGCAGGCCATGGGGCAGGTTCACGTTGGCCGGCGCGGACCGGGCGGGAGGGGGCTGTGGCATGTGCTCGGCGTAGATCCCGTTGATGGTCGCGAAGTCGGCGACGTCGCTGTAGAAGATCGTGGTCCTCACCAGGTTGTCCATGGACGTCCCGGCCTCCTCCAGGATCGACTGCAGGTTGACGAGCGCCTGCTCCGTCTGGGCCTCGATCCCCTCGCGCGGCTCCCCGGTGACGGGGTCGATGCCGGCAGTGCCTGAGCAGAACACGAAGCCGCCTGCTGCGATGGCCTGGCTGTACGGACCCAGCGCTGCCGGAGCCCGGTCGGTGGAGACGCTCACTCGGTCCATGCCGCTCCCTTCTTGTGCCGTTCTCACCCACAGGTGGTGAGGAACTCGCTGATCACCTGGTTGGTCCTGGCGGGTGCTCGGCAGTGCGGTTCGTGTCCGCTGCCGGGCAGCACCACCAGCTGCGCCCCGCTCAGACGAGCCAGCTCTCGGCCTCGCGCGAGCGGCGTGATCGCGTCCCGGTCGCCGTGGATCACCAGGGAGGGGCACCGGAGCCCGGCGCCGTAGGCGACGGCGAGATCGGGGGAGAGGTCACTGCTGCCGTCACCCGATGTCGCGAGCAGCACCTCCGGAGTGGTCTGCATCCCCATGTCCCAGAAGTGCTGGAGCTGGGCGGTGGAGTCGGGCTCGGTGAAGCACTGGGAGAAGAAGAACTCGAGGAAGTCGGGATAGTGCCGGAGCCAGAAGGAACGGTTCCACATCTGCCACCCGTGGTTCAGGTCGCGGTTCTCGAGGAAGGTCTCGCTCGCGGCGACGCGGGCTGGATGCCCGGGTGCCAGGGGCACGTTGGGCGCGATGAAGACGACGCCGTCGACGCGGTCGGGGTGTCGAGCCGCCATCGCCAGCGCCCACGCCCCGCCTTGGGAGGAGCCCACCACGACGGCGCTGGACACTGCGCACGCATCGAGGACCGCGGCCCCGTCATCGGCGAGCAGCAGGTCGCCGTACATCGAAGGGTCCTCCGGGCGGTCCGAGGCCCCGTTGCCCAAGCCGTCGAACGCGATGACCCGACGACCGGCTGCGAGGGCAGGCACCTGATGGCGCCAGTGGTCGCTGTGGACGATCGACCAGGTCGGGAGCAGCAGGACCGTCTGGTCACCCGCCCCGAACTCCTCCCAGTGGATCCGCTGTCCGGACCGGAGGATGTCTCCGGCGCGCACCGGGCTCGCACCGACGAGCGTCATCGCCCCGGCCGACGCTGCCACAGCACGTTGAGCAGCAGCCACCTGTCTTCCCAGCGGACCAGGTGCAGATAGTCCATGTAGACCGAGGAGAGCACCCGCACCGTCGCGATGTCCCCGAAGACATCGAGGACGGTCAGGTCGTAGGGCC
>JAICSZ010000447.1 GCA_025936615.1 Pedococcus sp.
CGCGGTCGCTCTTGATCGCTGGGGCCTCGAGGACCCGGGCACGGGACTTCTTGAGCGTGTCGAGCACCTTCTTGCCGCGCTGCCCGGACTTGTGCCTGACCACCAGGGTGACGTCGGGCTCGGGGGCCGCGAGGAAGGCGAGCAGGTCGACCTGCAGCTCGTCGGGCGCCTCGTCGAGGTCGTCGACGACGATGCACTTCTCGCCCCCGAACAGGGACGGGCTCGCGTGCACCCCGAGCGACCCGGGCTCGTAGGTTGCCGCAGCCAGCCGCACCACCTCGAGGTCGGGCACCTCGTGCCGCAGCTCCTCGAGGGTGGCCGCAACCGCGCGTTCGGCGATGACCGACTCCGGGCCACTGATGAGGACGAGCGGAGGCACAGCGCGCGTCGGGGAGGCGGTCACGCGCACAGCCTGCCACGGAACCAGGACAGCCGATCCCGAGAGCCCCCCGCCAGGCGGTCTGCGTGGTGAAGCCTGCACGGGGCCCGACCCAGGAGCAGTCTTGGACCCATGGCGAAGTACTCGGTGAACCCTGACGGGGTCAGGCACGTGCGGGAGCTGATCGACAAGAAGCAGTACGTCCTCGACAGCGACTGGGGCGACGTGCAGCCCGACGCCTCAGCGCAGAACGCCTACCTCGAGAGGCACAGCTGGGCGGACTACGCCGGGTGGCACCTGGGGCTGACCGAGGGTGCCGGCGAGGAGACCAAGGCGCGGTATGCCTTCGTCGCAGGGGACTTCCGGCGCGTGCACCGCAGCGCGCTCATCGCCTGCGTCTACCGCGCTTCGGAGTGGCGGCACAAGGACGTCGAGCTCGCGGCGCACGACCTGCTCCAGCACCTGGACAGGGCAACGGGCCTGACCGGCTCGTCCGGCTGAGGTCCACGGCCCCGTCAACGTCCCCGCGCGGGGCTCAGTCGAAGGACAGGCTCGCAGCGCCGGACGCCTCCAGGCCGAGGCCCTTGAGCCGTGCGGTCACCGCGTCCGCGGGCACGTCGAGGTGGTCGGCGAGCTCGTCGACGGACAGCCCAAGCTCGAGTCCCTCCCGCAGCTCGGCGTCCGCCTCGGCGGTCCAGGCGTGCCCACCCGTGACTGCGGTGCGCGACGACTCGGCCGGCGGCGGGTCGGACGCGACGGGGCGCGGGTGCTCGGCTGCGTCCTCGCCGGTGCGGCCACCGGAGCTGCCCACCAACGCAGAGCCACCCATCGAGGTCCCGACCACTGCCCCGGCGACCCCGCGCAGGGCCGGCTCGTGCACGTCGACTGGCGGCTGCGCCGTCTCGTCGAGGCGGCGCAGCGCCGCGAGGACGCGCTCGCGGTCCGTGGTGGGCCAGAAGGGAGGCAGCGAGCGCTGGAGGAACCCGGCATACCTCGCCGTCATCATCCGCGAGTCGAGGAAGGCGACGACGCCGCGGTCGTCACCGCGGCGGATCAGGCGCCCCGCGCCCTGGGCGAGGCGCAACGCGGCGTGGGTCGCCGACACGGCCATGAAGCCGTTGCCGCCCATCCGCGCGATCGCCTGGGAACGCGCGGAGGCCAGCGGGTCGTCGGGTCGCGGGAAGGGGATGCGGTCGATGATCACCAGCTGGCACGCCGACCCGGGCACGTCGACGCCCTGCCACAGCGTGAGCGTGCCGAACAGGCAGGTCGCCGGGTCGCGCGCGAACTGCCGCACCAGCGTGGTGACCTGGTCCTCGCCCTGGCACAGGAACCCGATGTCCCCGTCGAAGCGCTCACGCATCGCCTCGGTCGCCTCCTTCGCCGCCCGCATGGAGGAGAACAGGCCCAGGGTTCGACCACCGGCCGCCCGCACCAGCGCCTCGATCTCGTCGAGGGTCTGCGTCGCCAGCCCGTCGCGACCCGGCGCAGGCAGGTGCTGGGCGACGTAGGCGATCGCCTGCTGCGGGTAGTCGAAGGGACTCCCCACGTCGAGG
This sequence comes from Pedococcus sp., assembly GCA_025936615.1. Next base: position 1,936 of record JAICSZ010000447.1, read on the forward strand.
CCCCGCCACTCCGGCGCGCCCTCGCCCCGCAGCCCCAGCGTGCCGGCCACGGCGTCGAACGTGCCGCCGAGCTCGAGGGTCGCACTCGTCATGATCACGGTGCGGTCGCCGAACACCTTGTCGCGCAACAACGCCGCGACGCTCATCGGGGCAACGCGCAGGACGGAGCCACGTCGGGGGTCGCGGTTGACCCAGACGACGTCGAGCTCACGCTCCTCGAGGATGCGCGAGGAGTTCTCGAACACCTCGTCGACCGCGGCTTGCGCCACCTTGCGAGCGCCGTCGGGCTCGACGCCCTTGTCGGGCTTGAGCTCGGTCTGCACCTGGCGGCTGGTGTCCCGCACCCTCGCGAGGGCCAGTGACAGGGAGTCCGGGATGCCGGTGAGCCGCCCCTCGGGCAG
>JAICSZ010000380.1 GCA_025936615.1 Pedococcus sp.
CGGTGCCGCCCGAGGTGAACACGACCTCGGAGGGGCGGGCGCCCAGGGCCTTGGCGAGCCGCTCGCGAGCCTCCTCCACGATGCGACGGGCGGTCCGGCCCGAGGTGTGCAGGGACGATGCGTTCCCGGTGACGGCCAGCTGTTCGGTCATGGCGGCGATCGCCGACTGCCGCATGGGCGTAGTCGCGGCGTGGTCGAGGTAGGCGGGCACCCGGAAAGTTTACGCGTCAACCGCCCAAGGGTCGTTCCTGACCATCCCTTTACCCGCACCGCGCGTAACCGGGCTCCCGCGCGGTCGTTGGGCACGGCATACGGACCACCACCGAAGCTGGTCACCCACGGAAGGGAACACATGCGCACCGTGAAGAGATCCCGGGTCACGATGGTCGCCGGAGCAGCCACCGCAGCCCTCGCGACTGTCGCACTGGCGACCCCCGCATCTGCCGGCCTGCTGCCCTCCGGCGGCGCCGTCGCCCCACTCCAGCCGTGGCTGGGCTCGCAGCTCCGCGTGCTCGACACCCTCACCCCGACAACCGTCCTGGTCCACGGCACCGACCTCGCCGCTGCCAAGGACGCCGTACGCGCCGCGGGCCTGCGCCAGGTCACGACCTTCGACAAGATCGGCGTGGTCGTCGCGACCGGTCTGCCGGCCCAGGTGCAGCTGGTCCGGTCCCAGCAGGGCGTGACCTACGTCGAGGGCAACAGGCCGATCCAGATGTTCCTGTCGACCTCCAACAAGGCGACCCGCGGCGACGAGGCGCGCAACACCCTTCAGGGCGCCGACGGCACCAGCCTCGACGGCAAGGGCGTCAGTGTCGCCGTCATCGACTCGGGCGTGGACCCCACCCACCCGTTCCTGCAGAACGCTGACGGCACCTCTGCGGTGGTGAAGAACCTCAAGATGGTGTGCGAGCCGCTGACCGAGAGCACGTGTGCGCCCCTCGACGTGGGCACGTCCGTGGACACCGACCTGCTGTCAGTGGGCGGGCACGGCACCCACGTCAACGGCATCGTCGCCGGCCGGGACGTCACCCTCTCCGACGGCACCAAGATGCACGGTGCCGCTCCCGGAGCCAGCCTGGTGGACATCAGCACCGGCGCGGTGCTCTTCATCGTCGGCGCCGACGCCGCGCTCAACTGGGTGCTCGAGAACCACGCTGCCCCATGCGGCGCCGGCGTCCCTGCCAGCGCCTGTCCGCCCATCAAGGTCACCTCGAACTCCTACGGCCCCACGGGCGGTGGGGCGTTCGACCCGAGCTCGGCCACGGCCAAGCTCCAGCGTGCGCTCGTCAAGGAGGGCGTCGTGACCGTCTGGGCCAACGGCAACGACGGCGGCGACGGGTCGCAGGACCTGTCCAACCCACCCGGCAAGGACCCGACACCCGGCATCATCTCGGTGGCGTCGTACTTCGACCAGAACACCGGCACCCGCAACGGGCCGGTCTCGGACTTCTCCAGCCGCGGCAAGGCCGGCGACCAGTCCACCTACCCCGACATCTCGGCGCCCGGTGAGGACATCACCAGCTCGTGCCGCATCTACCTGCCGATCTGCTCGACCGGGCTGGACCCCAAGGAGAACGGCGACTACAACACCATCTCCGGCACGTCGATGGCCACCCCGCACATCTCCGGCATCGTCGCCCAGCTCTTCCAGGCCAACCCGGCCGCCACTCCGGCCCAGGTCGAGGCCGCCATCGAGTCGACCGCCTACAAGTACACCAACGGCGCTCCCTATGAGGCGGGCACCAACGGCACGACCAGCTTCGACAAGGGTCACGGCCTGGTCGACGTCGTCGCCGCCGCAAACGCCATCGGCTAGGCGCAGCCCGGCGGATGGGCCGCAGGCCCCGGACCCGTGAGGGGGTTCCGGGGCCTGCGCGCGAGCGCTACATTGCCGCCACCCGGCACTGTGTCGGAGCCCGGAGGTGCGCCGATGACCGTGGTCGAGACCCCTTCCGGCGCCGCTGGCGAGATGGCCGACGCGGAGCTCGCGGAGGCCGAGGTCATGTACGCCTTCGAGAGCGGCGCCCCCGACACCACCAGGGACGCCCTGGGGATCGCGACGACGCGCCTCGGAGGCGGTGTCGTCCTGTCGATGCGAAACGACCCGGCCGGCGGCTACTGGAACAAGGCCCTCGGCTTCGGCGTCACCGAGCCGGTGACCCGCGAGCTCGTCGGCGACGTCCTCGACTTCTACCGCGCCAACGGCAGCACGGTCGCCTGCCTGCAGGTCGCACCGGCCGCACTTCCACCGGACTGGTCCGACATCTGCACCGAGCTCGGGCTCGAGGACCGCAGCGCCTGGGTCAAGCTGGTCCGTGACGCCTCGCCGGCACCCCAAGCAAGCACCGACCTGCGCGTCGGGCCCGTCACCGAGGAGTCTGCGCTCGAGTGGGCGACGGTGTTCTGCACCGCCTTCGGTATGCCGCTGGGTCACCTGGTGCCGATGGTGGCCGCCGTCGTCCACACCCCCGGCTTCCACCCGCTCGCCGCGTGGGACGGCGACCGGGTGGTGGCCGGCGCCAACCTCTACCTCACCGGCGACCGGGCCTCGTTCTGCGGCGCTGCGACGCTCGAGCAGGCTCGGGGGCGCGGCGCCCAGTCGGTCTTCTTCCGCGACCGCGTCGAGCTGGCGCGGCTGCACGCAGCGCGGGTCCTGGTCGCGGAGACCTACACGGAGGACGAGGGTGAGCACAACCCGTCACTGCACAACATGCACCGCATCGGCTTCCGCGACCTCTACGTCCGCCACAACTGGGTCTGGCACGCCACGCCCCGATGAGGCAGCAGAACGCCCCGGACCACGATGGTCCGGGGCGTTCGCGCGGCAGCCGCGCACGCGGCAGACGGAACCGAAAGCTCTCGGGATCAGCCCTTCGCGGCCTTGACCGCCTCGGTGGCCTGCGGCAGCACCTGGAACAGGTCGCCCACGACGCCGAAGTCGACGAGCTCGAAGATCGGCGCCTCCTCGTCCTTGTTGACGGCGACGATGGTCTTGGAGGTCTGCATGCCGGCCCGGTGCTGGATGGCGCCGGAGATGCCGCACGCGACGTAGAGCTGGGGCGAGACC
>JAICSZ010000329.1 GCA_025936615.1 Pedococcus sp.
ATCTCCTTGTGGCCCAGGTCGACCGGGGATGCAGCCAGCTCATGGAGAACGGCGATCGCACGCTGCACCGTCTCCACCGGGCGGGCCCGGCCGCCGTACCCCGCGGTCATCTGCGCCTCCCGACCAAGGCTCCCTCAGCTCTGTGGAGCGGCGACGTCCCAGCGACATCGGTGCCCACGAGGGTACGACCTACCTGACGGAGACGGGGTCACCCAGCTCCGCGGCGCGGCGCTCGACGAACTCGACCAGCTCCTCCTCGACCGAGTCGTCCAAGGGGGGGCGCTCGTAGCTCTCCACCATCGCCTTCCAGCGGCCGTCGGAGCGAGCGGCGTGGTCGTTCGACCCGTTGCGGGTCCAGCGCTCGAAGTTCTCGGTGGACGCGACGGTCGGTCGCCAGAAGCAGTCGCGGAACCGTGCCAACGTGTGTGCCGTTCCGAAGAAGTGGCCACCTTGGCCGACCTCGACGTGCGCCTCGAAGGCCAGGCTGTCCTCGTCGACGTCCATGGGGGTGAACTCGTGCTGCAACAGGTCCAGAAGCTCGCAGTCCGCGGCGAACTTCTCGAACGACGTCACCAGGCCTCCCTCCAGCCAGCCGGCGGACTGCCAGCACACGTTGGCGCCGGCGAGGAATGCGGCGTTCAGGGTGTTGAACGCCTCGTAGCCGGCCTGGAAGTCGGGGACCTGGCTGGAGGTCAGCGTGCCCCCGCCCGACCGCCACGGGAGGCCGAGCCGACGTGCGATCTGCCCGGAGGCGAACAGGCCCATCGCGGACTCCGGCCCTCCGAACGACGGCGAACCGGACTTCATGTCGGTGGCGGACAGGAAGGAGCCCATGACGCAGGGCGTGCCCGGCCGGACGAGCTGGACCAGGGCGATCCCGGCCAGCGCCTCGGTCGTCTGCTGCACGAGAGCCGCCGGCACCGACACGGGCGCCATCGCCCCCATCAGCAGGAACGGCGTGACGATGATCGCCTGGCCGGCCTCGGCGTACGCCAGCAGGCCCTCGAGCATCCGTACGTCGAAGTGCAGCGGCGAGTTGACGTTGACGTTGGCGAACAGCACCGGCTCACGCTCGATGCTGTCCCGGCCACCGTGGACGATCTCCGCCATCGTGATGCAGTCGCGCGCAGCGGCGTCGGACGAGACCTCCCCGGACCAGACCCGGTCGGTCAGCCGCGAGGCGGCCAGCGCCCGCAGCAGGTGACGGACGTCCAGGGGCACGTCGTTGGGCTCGAGGATGTTTCGTCCCGGTGTGTCCAAGGCGTCGGTGACCTGCACCATCATCAGCAGTCGCTCGACGTCGGCCATCGTCCCGTCCCGGCGCTCACCGTCGACGCGCACGAACGGCGGCCCGTTCGCCGGCCCGAAGATCATGGAGCTCCCGCCGATGCGGAGGTCGCGCTCGCGGTTCCTGGCCCGCAGGACGAACTCCGACGGCGCCTTCGAGGCCTGCTCGCGCAGGAACCCGGGCTGGAACCGGACCACCTCGCCGTCGACGACCTGGCCGGCCTCCCGGAACAGGTCCAGCGCCCGCGGATGGTCGAACCGCACCCCGACCTCGGTGGCCAGGCGCTCCCCTCCCGCGTCGAGTGTCGCAAGGGCGTCCGGGCTCAACACCTCGAAGCGAGGCATCCGGTTCACGAACATGTGGCCTCTTCCGCGTCCAGGAGCCCAATGGTGGCGACGGGCGTGCTACCGTTGCCACTATTGAAACTAGGTTTCTCTCACGGCAACGATACCCCTGGACTGGCCCGTGGATCCATCGCAGACCCGCTACCTCGTGATCGGCGCCGGCGTGCACGGTCTGTCGACCGCCTGGCACCTCGCCAAAGTGCTGAGAGCCTCAGGTCGCGGCGACGGCCGAGACGTCCTGGTGATCGACAAGACCGACGTGGGCGCAGGCGCGTCCGGCATCGCCTGCGGCGTCATCCGCAACAACTACTTCCAGCCCGCCATGCGCGAGCTGATGGCCCACTCGGTCGACGTCTGGGAGTCCGACCCGGACGCCTTCTCCTACCACCCCGTGGGCTACCTGCAGATCTCACCTGAGGCCATGCACGAGGGCGTCGCGCAGATCCACGAGCAGCAGCGGTCGATCGGCTACCGGTCCACGTTCGTCGAGGGCGAGGGCGACAGCTCGCGGTACATGCGCGGCATCTTCTCGGACTGGCAGGCCCAGGGCATCACGAGCGTGCTGCACGAGCACCGTGGCGGCTACGCGAACAACCGCGCGTCGTTGCGCGGTCTCGCCACCAAGGCGAAGGCCGAGGGCGTGCGGGTCCAGCCCGGCACCCGCGTCACCGGCTTCGAGATCGACGCCGGGGCCGTGACCGCCGTGGAGACGGATCGCGGCAGGATCCGGGCCGAGGCCGTCGTCATCGCCGTGGGTCCCTGGGTGCGCGACCTGTGGCGGATGCTCGAGCTGCCCGAGCGGATCCAGGTCAGGGCCCCGGACGGCACCGTCCGACCGGACCGGGAGATGTGGACGTACTGGTCGCTGCAGGAGGGCACGCTCGGGGTGGACCCGGCCTTCCTGACCGACAACCGGGGCCAGATGCCGCCGGTGGTCCACGTCGACACCGATGCCCCGCTCCTCGACGACCGCGACGGCTCCCTGGTCACCGACCGGATGTGGGGCATCTACTTCAAGCCTGACTTCAACTTCGGCGGCGTCCAGGGTGGCGCCATGCCCTTCGTGGTCGACCGGCCCACCGACACCGTCGCCGTCGACCCGTACGGACCGGCCAGCCCCGACTTCGTGGTCGGCGAGGAGTTCGCCCGGATGTGGACGTCCGGGCTCGCGCACTGCCTCAAGCGCTTCGAGGGCACGGCGGACCTGTTCTCCAAGGAGCCGTCGGGCGGCATCGGCTGCTTCACGCCGGACAGCTTCCCGGTCTTCGACATGTTCCGGCAGAACGCCTACGTCATCGCCGACTCCAACCACGGCTACAAGATGATCGGTGTCGGCGCCTTGGTGGCCAAGGAGCTGCTCGACGAGCCACAGGGGCTGCTCGAGCCGTTCCGCTTCGACCGCTACGAGCAAGGCCGGCTGCACCCCACCAGCAGCTCGCCGTTCCCGTGGAGCTGAGGACACCATGAGACACCGGCCGACCGCGACGTACTCAGCCCTGGGGCTGGTCGGGCGGGGCCTGACGCACCGTGACTGGCCGCGTGCCTGGCGCAGCCACGACCTCAGAAGCGCGTACGACGTCGTCGTCATCGGCGCGGGGGTGCACGGTCTCGCGGCGGCCTACTACCTCGCGGCCAACCACGGCGTCCGCAACGTCGCTGTGCTGGACAAGGGCTACCTCGGCGGCGGGGGCTCCGGGCGCAACACCGCGATCATCCGGTCGAACTACCTCACGCCGGAGGGGGTCCGCTTCTACGACCGGTCGGTCAAGCTGTACGAGGGGCTCGCCGCCGAGCTGAACTTCAACGTGATGTTCTCCCAGCGGGGACACCTGACGCTGGCCCACAACGACGGGTCCCTGCGGACCATGCGCTGGCGCGCGGAGGTCAACAAGCTGGAGGGGGTGAGCTCGGAGGTCATCGGGCCCGCGGAGATCGCCAGGCTCGTCCCGTTCATGGACGTCTCCGCGGACAC
>JAICSZ010000336.1 GCA_025936615.1 Pedococcus sp.
AGCGCACAAGGCTCAACCCGCAGCACGCTGCTCGCGGGTGGCGTGGATGACGAGCATGGCCAGCGCCGCCATGCCGGTGACCACGAGCAGCGCGCGCAGCACGGTGAAGTGGTCGCCGAGGAAGCCGAGCAGCGGCGGACCCGCGATGAACGCGGTGTAGCCGATGGTGGCGACCACCGACATCCGTGCCCCCGCCCGTGCCGGGTCGTCGGCAGAGGCACTCATGCCGACCGGGAACCCCAGGGAGGCGCCGATCCCCCACACCGCCGCGCCGACGTACGCCGTCACGGTGTCGCCGAAGACCACCATCAGCGAGCCGACCGCTGCGAGCACGAAGGTGAACCGCAGCACCGGCACCCGCCCGTGGCGGTCGAGCAGCCGAGTCCCGAGGACGCGTCCGGTCGTCATGAAGCCGAGGAAGGTGGCCAGCGCGAGGATGCCGGCCCAGGCCGGCAGGTCGTGGCCCTCGACGAAACCGACCGAGACCCAGTCGTTCGCGGTGCCCTCGGTGAATCCCGCGGCGAGGACCACGAGCCCGATCATGAGGGTTCGCGGCTCGAGCCAGGCCGAGCGTGGCTTCGCAGCGGTCGGGGCGGCCGGCTCGGAGCCCTCGTCGGAGTGCACCTCGACCTCGCGCGCGAGGAAGGAGCGCAACCCCCAGAGACCGAGCACGACGATGAGCGCTGTGGCCACCCAGTAGTGCGCTAGCAGGGGCACCCGACGCCAGGACATGAGGGCACCGATGAGCGCGAGCAGGACCGTCCCGGCGGAGAAGGCCGCGTGGAAGTGCGGCATGACCGTGCGCCCCATGAGCCGCTCGACGGAGGCGCCCTCGAGGTTCATCGACACGTCCCAGACGCCGACGCCCATGCCGAGCAGGTACAGCCCGACTGCCATCAGCCACCGTGACTCGGCGAGGTCGACGGCCGCCGCCACGACCAGCAGACCGGTCAGGGAGACCACCATGCCGGCGAGGATGGCTCGCACCACGCCGATCCGGTCGGCGATGCGGCCGGAGAACGGCAGCGCGCTGAGGGAACCCGCCGAGGCCGCGAAGAGGGTCAGGCCGAGCTGGCCGGCCGACAGGTGCAGGGCGCTCTTGGCGTCGGGGATGCGGGACGCGAACGTCATGAAGGCGGCGCCGTTGAGGGCGAACACGAGCAGCACGGCGTTGCGGGCGACGCGGACGCGCCGGGCGGAGGGAGTGAGGGTCTGGGTCACTGGGCTTCCGGGCGAGACGGTGGGGGCGAGGTCGCGACGGACGAGCGACAGCCACGATCGTGCCACTCGGGAGGTGGCGGCACGAACCGCGCCCAGCACGTGGTGTGGGCGCCTGCGGCTCAGACCTGCTGCACGACCCCGTCGGGTGAGGCGATGACGATCTCGCCCATCTCGGCGGCTTCGTGGGCCGAGTCCTCGACCGGTGCCGACGGCTCCGCGACGAGGTGGAAGGTGAGGTAGTGGCCGCTCTCGTCGAGGGTGACGGCACCCTCGAACTCCATCAGGCTCTCGGTGCAGCCGACGTGGTGCGCCTCCCAGTTGGCGCCGGCCGAGGCGGCCCGCCAGAGCCGCTCCACCCCCATGCCGGCCTCCCACGGCAGGATCCGCTCGGCGCACCGGAAGACGCCGATCACCAGCTGGTCGGGATCGTCGGTGCGGCCGAGCTCGACGTCCGAGAACAGCCTGCTCCCGCGGAGCAGGTCCTCCAGGGTGCCCTGCATCGCGGCGGCGTGCGCGTCGTCGGCCTGGTGGGCGTTCTCCTGGACCGCGGTCCGCAGCTTGTGGAAGGAGGCCAAGTCCATGGCCAATGGTGACGGACAAGGCGCACACGACGCCTCATCCAAATGAGGTATGCCGGGCTGGGAGGTCCCGGCCCGGCATACCTTTGGTCTGCGGTCCGAGCGTCAGGCCGGCGCGTCCTGGTCCTCGCGGACGGCCTCGGCCTCGTCGGCGGCGTCAACCGTCTGCGAGGCCACGTCGGTGGCGGTCACCTCGTTGAGGTCGACCACGTTGCCGGCCGTGTCGACGACCTTGGCCTTCTCGAGGACCGTCGCGAGCGCCTTGCGCCGTGCCACCTCGGCCACCATGGACGGGATCTGGCCGTTCTGGTCGATGGTCTGGGCGAACTGGTTCGGGTCCATGCCGTACTGCTGCGCCGACATCACGAGGTACTCGATGAGCTCGGGCTGCTCGACCTGGACCTCCTCCTTCTCGACGATGGCGTCGAGGAGGAACTGCGCCTTGAGGGCCTGACGGGTGTTGGCGTCCACCTCGGCGCGGTGCTCGTCGTCCTCGAGGCGGTCCTCACCCTCCAGGTGGGCGTGCACCTCGGCCTCGACGACACCGTCCGGCACGGGGATCTCAACGCTCTCGAGCAGGTGCTCGAGCACCTTGTCGCGGGCCTGGACACCCTGCTCGAACTTCTTGGCGCGCTCCGCCTGCTGGGCGACGTCGGCGCGCAGCTCCTCGAGGGTGTCGAACTCGGAGGCGAGCTGGGCGAAGTCGTCGTCGAGCTCCGGCAGCTCGCGCACCTTGACCGACTGCACCGTGACGACGACGTCGGCGTCCTCGCCCTCGCGGTCGCCTCCGGCCAGTGGGGCGGTGAAGCTCTTGGTCTCGCCGGCGGTCATGCCCACGAGTGCCTCGTCCATGCCGTCGAGCATGTTCGCCGAGCCGACCTCGTAGGAGACGCCCTTGACGGAGTCGATCTCCTGGTCGCCGATCCTGGCGTCGAGGTCGATGGAGACGAAGTCCCCCTGCTCCACGGCGCGCTCGACGCCCTTGAGGGTGCCGAAGCGCTCGCGCAGCGAGGTGAGCCGCTCCTCCACGTCGGCGTCGGACGCCTGGGCCTCATCGACCTCGACGGTGATGCCGCTGAAGTCCTCGGGCAGGGTGACCTCCGGCCGGACGTCGACCTCGACGGTGAACTTGAGGTCCTGGCCGTCCTCGGCCGGCACGTCGGTCACGTCCACGTCGGGCTGCCCGATGGGGCGGACCTTGTTCTCCTCGACGGCCTGGCCGTAGAACTGCGGCAGTGCGTCGTTGACCGCCTCCTGCAGGACGGCGCCGCGACCGACGCGCTGGTCGATGATGCGGCTGGGGACCTTGCCCTTGCGGAAGCCCGGCACCTGGATCTGGCTGCCGATCGTCTTGTAAGCCGCGTCGAGGCTCGGCTTGAGCTCCTCGAACGGGACCTCGACGGTCAGCTTGACCCGGGTCGGGTTGAGGGTCTCGACGGCGCTCTTCACTAGGGGGTACTCCAGAGTCGGTGTGGCAACGGAAGGGCCCGTCGCTCCGGCGGCGGGCGACCGGGCCAATGACCCATCGTAGCTGTCAGCTGCGGTTGCGCCGAATGCCGGACCCGTGGGCGGCACGCGAGGATCGCCCACGCCTCAGGGGCTCGGTCGAGAGCGCACGACGCGCTGCCGGTCGGTCGCGCTCATAAGCGCGGCGTGCGCGCTCGAGTCCTGGACGGGCGCGGGGGCCGCGGCACGAAGGGGCGTTGCCCGGTTGGACGGCTG
>JAICSZ010000308.1 GCA_025936615.1 Pedococcus sp.
CGCGAGAGCGTCTCGACCACCGATGCACCGGACTCCGCATCGACCTCGACCGAACGCTTGGCCAGCTGGGCATGCAGGCAGCCGCCCATCCGGTCCGCATCACCGTCGAGCCAGGACTCGATGTAGTCCCTCGCTGCCTCCACTATCCGGTCGCGGTCCAGATCCGCCATCGGCGTCGTTCCCGGCATCATCGCGCACTCCGTCCGTAGCGACTTCCGCCACCTTGGCACCCTCCCAGCAGGCGCACAATGGGGCGCTCTCGCTCAGCCGCGGCCCTTCGCCAGCTGGTCGGCGATGTACTCGGCCTGCCTGATGGCCAGCGCGACGATCGTCAAGGTGGGGTTGGCCGCAGCGCCGGAGGTCATCTGCGAGCCGTCGCTGATGAACAGCCCGGGCACGTCGTGGGCCTGGCCCCACCTGTCGGCGACCCCGTCCTCGGGCCGCTCGCTCAGCCGGCAGGTGCCCAGGTTGTGGGTCGCCGGGTACGGCGGGGTGTGGTGCACGCCGAGTGCACCGACCGCCTCGTACAACATGTCGGCGCGGCTGTAGCCGTGGGTCCGCATCGCCACGTCGTTGGGGTGGTCCTGGAACCACACGTCGGCCGCGGGCAGCCCCCACTGGTCCTTGACCGACGCGTTCAGCGTCACCCGGTTCGTCTCCTGCGGCAGGTCCTCGCCGACGATCCACATGCCGGCGGTGTTCTCGTAGGCGTCCATGACCTCGGTGAAGCCGGGGCCCCACTCCCCCGGGTCGACGAAGGCGGCGAGGAACGCCGGCCCGAGCGACAGCGTCTCCATGTAGTAGCCGCCCACGAAGCCGCGTGAGGTGTCCTGACGGGCCTCGTCGGCGATGATGCCGGCCATCGTCTCGCCGCGGTACATGTGCACCGGCTTGTCGAAGCGGGCGTAGACCGACCCCGTGAGGTGCCGCATGTAGTTGCGGCCCACCTGTCCGGAGCCGTTGGCGAGCCCGTCCGGGTGAAGGGCGCTGGCGCTCATCAGGAGCAGCCGCGGCGTCTCGATCGAGTTGCCCGCGACACACACGACCGTCGCTGCCTGTCGGTGCAGGTTGCCGTCCGCGTCGACGTACAGCACCGCGTTGGCCCGCCCACCGGCGTCGTGGGTGATCTGCACGGCCTGCGAGCTCGGCCGCAGGTCGCACCTGCCGGTCCTGATCGCGCGCGGGACCTCGCGCACCGCGGTGCTCCACTTGGCGGTGCTCTTGTCGCCCTGGAAGTTGAAGCCGTCCTGGATCGAGGCGGGACGGCCGTCGTACGGCTCGGCGTTGGTGCCGTAGGGGCCGGTGGCGTAGAACCGGTACCCGACCTTCTCCGCGCCGTTGGCGAACACCTTGTAGTTGTTGTTGGCCGGCAGTGGCGGTCGGCCGTGGCGGTGCGTGGAGCCGATCGCCTTCTCCGCGCGGTCGTAGTACGGCGCCAGCTCCTCGAGCGTGAGGGGCCAGTCGAGGATGTTCGCGCCGTCGATGTCCCCGTAGTGGGTGCGGGTCTTGAACTCGTGGGCGCGGAACCGCGGCGTGGCACCGGACCAGTGCGTGGTGGAGCCACCCACGGCCTTGACGATCCAGGCCGGGAGGTTCGGGAAGTCCCGGGCGACCCGGTAGGGGCCCGAGGCGGTACGCGCGTCCAGCCACGCCATCTGCTGGAACGAGGCCCACTCGTCGTTCTCGTAGTCCTCGGGCATCAGGTAGGGGCCGGCCTCGAGCACCACGCAGGGGATGCCCTTGGCGGTGAGCTCGTAGGCCAGGGTGCCCCCGCCGGCGCCGGAACCGACGATCACCACGGCCTCCTCGTCGTGGTCGATGCTCGCCCCGTAGTGGTCCTGCCGGGAGGGCAGGCGCTCGGCGTCGGACCGCTGGTTCGGGTCCATGTGCTCGGTGGTCATGCGGGGACTCCTCCGGCCTCGGTCGGTGCGGGGGTGGGCTCGTCGTCGGGTGCGACCTCGACGAGCTGGTCGGGCCCGTCGTACTCCTCGACGCGGGGCGTGGGCAGCCAGTCGAGGTCGTCGAAGCCCCGGTGCAGGTAGCCGCCCTGCTCGAACGACGGCCCTTCGTAGCCGAGCAGCCGGTGCACCTCCGGGTCGTCGTACAGCGTCACGACGGCCACGCTCCGGATGAGGACGAAGAACTGCGCGTCCTCGATCTCGCGGAGCAGGGTCAGCGCCGCCTCGTCGTCGAGGTCGGTGAAGCGGCCCTGGCCGCCTCCGGCCGCGGCGCGGGCGTCCAGCGTGGCCAGGCCCTCGGTGAGGACCAGGCGGTGCCACAGGGAGTCACCGGCCTGGCCGAGGACGGCGTCGGCGGTGCGCTCGTAGGGGCCGTCGGGGAACCGTGGGTGCGGGTAGGCGGCTCGCAGCAGCCGGACGAGGGTGCGGCGGCCGTCCGCGTCGACGGACGAGGTGGTCGGGTCGGGCACGAGCTGCCTCCTGGCTGCCGAGGGGGTGTGACGGCCGCCACGCTAGGCACGCGGCCGGCGTCGCCATAGCCCCCTTCTCGGTCGGCGAGAAGCCTGGCGGCGCGGCCACGAGCCGGCCCGCTCCGAGGTCAGCGTGTCGTTCCGGAGCGGTAGAACCGGCTGACCCGGGATGCCGTGCTGCACAGCGCGGCCTCCACCTCGGCGCGGCCGGTCGCGAAGCGCGCGTCCGGGCCCGACACGGCCACCGACCCGACCAGCACGCCGCTGGCGGCCCGCACCGCTGCCGCGGCACACGTCGCGCCGTCCTGGAACTCCCCGAACTCCCAGGCGATCCCGCGGTCGGCGACGCGGTCGAGCTGCTCGGTCAGCTCGCGATGACCGGTGATCGTCCCGGGGCCGAACCGCGGCATCGGCTCGGGGTCGAGGTGGAGCGCGCGCTGCGCGGGGGTCATGTTCGCCAGCAGGATCTTCCCGAGAGCGGTGGCGTGCGCCGCCTCGTGGAAGCCGAACTCCAACGGCCGCAGCCGGGGCCACTGCGGGGAGTCCGCGGTGAACACCACGGCGATCTGGGACCCGCGGTGCACCGCGAAGTAGGCTGCCGCGCCCACCGCGTGGTGCAGGCCCATGACCTCTGCGCGCACCTCGCGCGGGACCCCGATCTGCTGGTGGAGGGACACGCCGAGCTGGTGCAGCTTGTAGCCGAGCTCGAACCGCCTCTCCTCGCGGATGTGGACGAGGTAGTCGCTGTCGAGCAGCTCGCGGGAGAGCCGGTAGACGGTCGGCAGCGGGAGTCCCGTGGCGTCGGCGATCTCCTTGGCCGAGGCGCCACCGCGGCCGGCGACGACCTCGAGAATCTCCAGCGTGCGGTGCACCGACCCCGGCCTCGCGCCGTGCTCCAGGCCCGACCCCCCGCTCGACCCCCCGCTCGACCCGCGGGCCGACCCGGTCCGCTCCGTGGTCATGGCGACAGCCTAGGCACCGGCCTCTCACCGGACGAGAGGCATGCAGTGCCCGCAGCCGAGCGTGGGCCGCCGGTCAGGTCCTGGACTCGTCGTGCACCCACTCGTCGAGCTCCTGAGCGGAGGCTCGGATGCCGCCGGTGAGGGCGCGCACCGCGGGGGCCAGCCGCTCCCCGTGGACGCCGCCGCCGGCGATGAGCAGTGCGGGGTCGACGGCCAGCAGCCTGTCGGTGACGGCGAGGGCGGTGGGGCGGTCCTCGGGGGTGACGACTGCGAGGACGGCGGCTCGGGGGTGGGAGGTGCGTACCGCGGTCTCCCAGCTCTGCACGGGCACGTCGGCGCCGAGGTAGAGAACGTCGAGGCCTCGCCTGCGGATGGCGGTGGCGAACGCCAGCGCCCCGAGCTCGTGCC
>JAICSZ010000513.1 GCA_025936615.1 Pedococcus sp.
GCGGCGTCGGTGGTCGAGATGAGCTCGATGTTGAACCGGTCGAGCAGCTGACGCGGCCTGAACTGCGGCTCGGCGAGGCGCGCGGCGATGGTGTCGTAGATGCGGTCCGCGCTCTCCGCCGACGGCACCTCGTCGACGCCGAAGACCTCCACCAGCTCGTGCTCGAGCCAGTACCGCGAGGGGGTACCCCGGTAGTACCGCCAGCCAGCGCAGAACCGGCGCCAGATGGCTCGTGGGTCGGTCTCGACGGGGGTGCCGTCGAGGCGGGGGACGCCGAGGTCCTCGAGCGCGACGCCCTGGGAGACGAGCATGCGGGTGACGTAGTGGTCGGGCGTGATGAGCAGGCTGGACGGGTCGGCGAAGGGCGCGTCGTCGGCGAAGACCGCCGCGTCGACGTGCCCGTGCATGCAGACCAGTGGCAGCTCACGCGTCGTGTCGTAGACGCGCCTGGCCACCTCCCTGGTGGAGGGGTCCGCGGGCAGCGCCCGGTCCGGGTTCAGGGTCAACGGCTCGGCCATGGGTCTCCTTCGCGACGGCTCGTCGTGCCGCACCAACGGGGCAACGACCAGCCAATGTGCGCAAAGGATTGCATGCGACGAAGGCAGTGGCAACAGGTCAAGCGTGCCATCTGCCATCGCATGAGGCGTTGGTGTTGAACAGGTTCGGCAAGAACGGCGGCCTGGCGACCGCAGCATGAGAAGAATCGGCAAAGGGTCTTGACATCGTCTGCAAACGGTTTCAGACTTCCCGAAACCACTCGACGAGGAGGGCATGGCATGGCGGTGACCATCCGCGACGTGGCCCGCGCGGCCGGTGTCTCCGCCTCCACGGTGTCGCGCGCCCTGTCGAACCCGGGCATGGTCGACGCCGCCACCCGCGAGCGGGTCACGGCGATGGCGGAGCACCTCGGCTACCGCCCCAACCGAGCCGCTCGAGGGCTCATCACCGGGCGTACCGGCAACCTCGGGCTGATCCTTCCCGACCTTGCCAACCCCTTCTTCCCGTCGATCGTCAAGGGCATCCAGCAGCACGCCCACGAGTCCGACTACCAGGTCTTCGTGGCCGACACCGACGAGCAGCCCGACGCCGAGATCGGCTTGGTCCGCGCCCTGGCGAAGCAGGTCGACGGGATCATCCTGTGCTCGCCGCGCATGAGCACCTCGGACCTGCGCGAGGCCGCCGGCCTCAGCCCATTGATCCTGCTGAACCGCAGGGCCGTCTCGATCCCGGCCGTCACGATCGACAACGCCGCCGGCACCGCGCAGATCGTCGACCACCTCACCACCGTCGGCCACACCCGCATCGGCTGGGTGGCCGGCCCGCGCACGTCGTGGTCGTCCAAGGAGCGCGTGCGCGGCCTGCGCAGCGCGTGCGCCGCGCAGTCGGTGGAGCTCGTGGAGCTGGGCAACTTCGCCCCGACCTTCGAGGGCGGCCAGGACTCTGCGGAGGCGGTGGTCCTGTCCGGCGTCACGGCCGTCGTGGGCTACAACGACCTCGTCGCCCTCGGGCTGGTCGGCGCGCTGCGCCAGCGTGGGATCGCGGTCCCGACCCAGCTCAGCGTCGTCGGCGTCGACAACATCCCGAC
>JAICSZ010000009.1 GCA_025936615.1 Pedococcus sp.
GCCCTGGTGGGTGAGCCACAGGTGGGCGACCGGGTGCTGCTCAACGCCTCGGCGCTGCTGCGCGGGCTGGGCACCGGTGGGCTGGCCTTCGTCGTGGCGGCGCCGGACCGGCTGCCGCCCGACCCTGCCCCAGGAAACCGGCCGCAGGGGCACATCGTCAAGGCGCGGTACACCCCGCAGCAGCAGATGTTCATGGCGGTCGACGAGCAGGACAGCCCCCATCACCAGGTGATGACTGGTGAGGAGGTCGCGTCTGGCGACCTGGACGGCATGCCGGTGGTGGTCGCGGACCTGCACTCGGCCCTGCCCGCGGTGCTCGCCGGGGTGCGGGACGAACGGCCGGACGCCCGCGTCGTCTACCTCATGACCGACGGTGGCGCGCTCCCCATCGCGTTCTCCCGCAACGTAGCGGCCCTCAAGGATGCGGACTGGCTCGCCGGCACGGTGACCGTGGGGCAGGCCTACGGTGGCGACCACGAGGCCGTCACGCTGCACTCCGGGCTGCTCGCCGCACGCCACGTGCTCGACGCAGACCTCGCCGTCGTCATCCAGGGGCCCGGCAACGTCGGCACGGGCACGACGTGGGGCTACACGGGGGTGGCGGCGGGTGAGGCCCTCAACGCGGCCTGGACCCTCCATGGACAGGGCGTCGCTGCGCTGCGCGTCTCGCAAGCCGACCCGCGCGAGCGGCACCGCGGGGTCTCGCACCACAGCCACACGGCATACGGACGCATCTGCCTGGTCCCGGCGGACGTGGTGACCATCGCGCCGACGAGCCCGTTCGAGGAGCTCGTGCTGAGCCAGGCACAGGAGCTCGCGGCGGGTGCCTCGGGCCACCTGACCGTGACCGAGGTGCCCGCTGACCAGCTCGACGAGGCCCTGCGGACCTCACCGGTGCGGCTGTCGACCATGGGCCGCGGGGTCGAGGAGGACCGGGCGGCGTTCCGCTACAGCGCGGCAGCCGGGCGGCACGCGGCCCGGCTGCTGTCGTAGGTGCGCCGGCGCCTCAACGCACGTCGACGAGGTCGACCACGAAGATCAGCGTCTCGCCGGGCTTGATGACCGCACCGGCACCACGGTCGCCGTAGGCGAGGTGCGAGGGGATGGTGAGCCGGCGGCGGCCGCCGACCTTCATGCCGACGATGCCGTCGTCCCAGCCCTTGATGACCTGCCCGACGCCGAGCCGGAAGTCCAGCGGGGCGCCGCGGTTCCACGAGGCGTCGAACTCCTCACCGGTGGAGTGTGCGACGCCGACGTAGTGGGCCGAGATGGTGTCCCCGGCCTTGGCCTCCTGGCCGTCGCCCTCCTTGACGTCCTCGACGACCAGGTCGGCCGGCGCGGAGCCCTCGGGGAAGTCGATCTCGGGCTTGGTCGTGTTCGGGTCAAAGGCCATGGGTGCTCTCCTTGGTGGGTGGCTCAGTACGCAGCGAGGATGTCGACGACGAAGACGAGGGTGTCGGTGCCACTGATCTTGGGTGGGCTGCCGGCGGCGCCGTAGCCGTCGGCCGGCGGGACGACCATGAGCACCCGGCTGCCGACCGGCTGGCCGACGAGCTGGCTGTCCCAGGCCTTGATGACCTGCTGCTTGCCGATGACGGTCTCGAAGTAGCCGTCGGGGCTGTTGGCGGAGGAGTCGAAGACCTTGCCGTCCTTCCACAGCGCACCGGTGTAGGTGACGCGGATGGTCTGGCCGGCCTCGACCTTGGCACCCTTGCCCTTGACGAGCAGCTGGCCGACGGTCTTGGTCGGCGGCTTCTTGCCCTTGGGGATGGTGATGGTGGCGGCCTTGCCGTCGGTCATCTTCACGGTGGGCAGGCCCGCCGCGGGCTTGACCGGGTCCCCCTCGGCGGACTTGAGGGGCACGGTGGTGCCCAGCACGTCCATGAGGAACACGACGGTGTCGGTGCCGCCGACCTTGATGTCGGCGTTGCCCTGGGTGCCGAACGCGTCCTTGGGTGGCATCGCCACCAACAGGCGCGAGCCGACCTTCTGGTTCGTCAGGCCCTTCTTGAGGCCGGGCAGCAGGTTCGGTGAGCCGAGGTTGAGCCCGAGCTTCTGCTTGCCGAAGTTCGTGTCGAGGACCGAGGAGTCCTTGCCGTTGACCAGGACGTAGTCGAGGCTGACGATCTCGTCACCCGTGACCTTGTCGCCGGTTCCGACCTTGAGGACCTTGGTGGTGGTCTCGGTGACCGTGAGGGGCTCCGGCTTCACGGTGACCGTCGGCGCCGAGTCCGCACTGCCCCCGCTCACGGTGACCTTGTCGAGCGGGGAGGCCTTGGGCGACGAGGAGCCGCCACAGCCGGTGAGTGCCACGGCGGCGACCACGAGGGCGGCACCGAGGGCATGGAAACGTCGCAGATGCACGATGAAGGGAACCTTTGCTGGGGTGTGGACCAGCGCCCACCATAACCACGGGACCTTGGAAATCCCGACTCCGTCAGCCGCGCATGCCCTCGATCAGGCGGTCCACCCGGGCGTCCACGGCGGCGAACGGGTCCTTGCACAGCACCGTGCGCTGGGCCTGGTCGTTGAGCTTGAGGTGCACCCAGTCGACGGTGAAGTCGCGGCGGTGCTCCTGGGCGGCCTTGATGAAGTCGCCGCGCAGCCGGGCGCGGGTGGTCTGCGGCGGCACGGTCTTGGCGCGGAACACCTCAGGATCGGTGCACACCCGCGCCGCGCGGCCGTGCTTCTGCAGCAGGTAGAACAGTCCGCGCCCACGGTTGATGTCGTGGTAGGCGAGGTCGAGCTGGGCGATCCGGGGGTGCTCCATCGGCAGGCCGTGCTTGGCCATGTAGCCGGTGATGAGCTTGTGCTTGATGACCCAGTCGACCTCCGTGTCGACGAGGGACAGGTTGCCGGTGTCGACTGCACGCAGCGTGCGCTCCCACAGGTCCAGCACCTGCTTGTGCACCGGGTCCTCGAGGCCCTCGCGGTCGGCGAACGCCTGGGCCCGCTCGAGGTACTCGCTCTGGATCTGCAGGGCGGACAGCTCGCGGCCGTTGGACAGGCGCACCGTCTTGCGGCCCGTCATGTCGTGCGACATCTCACGGATCGCCCGGATCGGGTTCTCCAGGGTGAGGTCGCGCACCACCGTGCCCGCCTCGATCATCCGAAGCACCAGGTCGCACGAGCCGACCTTGAGCAGGGTCGTCGTCTCGCTCATGTTGGAGTCGCCGACGATGACGTGCAGGCGGCGGTAGCGCTCGGCGTCGGCGTGCGGTTCGTCGCGGGTGTTGATGATCGGCCGGCTTCGCGTCGTGGCCGAGGAGACACCTTCCCAGATGTGGTCGGCGCGCTGGCTGACGCAGTACGTGGCGCCCTTGGAGGTGGTGACGACCTTGCCTGCGCCACAAGTGATCTGGCGGCTGACGAGGAACGGGATCAGCACGTCCGACAGCTGCTGGAACTCCCCAGCGCGACCCACGAGGTAGTTCTCGTGGCAGCCGTAGGAGTTGCCGGCGGAGTCGGTGTTGTTCTTGAAGACGTAGATCTCGCCGTCGATGCCCTCCTCGGTGAGCCGCTCCTGGGCATCGGCCACCAGCCCCTCGACGATCCGCTCCCCCGCCTTGTCGTGCACGACCAGCTCGCGGACGTGGTCGCACTCCGGTGTGGCGTACTCGGGGTGGGACCCGACGTCGAGGTAGAGACGGGACCCGTTGGACAGGAAGACGTTGGACGAACGCCCCCACGAGACGACCTTGCGGAACAGGTAGCGGGCCACCTCGTCCGGGGTGAGCCGACGCTGCCCCTCGAACGTGCACGTGATGCCGTACTCGTTCTCGATCCCGAAGATCCGGCGCTCCATGAACCCACTCTAGGCGTCTGCCACACGGCTCGACGTTGGTTGGTGACGACGTGGGAGGATGTGGCCCATGCCCGAGGCCGTACCCCCCACGGCGCAGCCGCGCCAAACGGCTGGGGCCGGCGCCTCCATCGGCGACATGACCCGGCACACGCAGTCGATCCTGGAGCGTGCCCAGACCTACGCCGACGCCCTGCGTGCCGAGTCCGACACCGCCCTGGCCGCGGCGCGCGCAGAGTCCGGGACGCTCACCGAGCGAGCCCGGGCACTGGTGCAGGACGCCGAGCGCCAGCACGCCGATGCCGCACGCGACCGCGCCCTGGCGGGGCGAGCCCTCGACGAGGCGCGTGCCGAGGCCGAGTCGGTCCTGCGGGACGCGGCCGACCACGCGGCGATGCTCACCCAGTCCGCGACCCGCACCAGCGAGGAGGCAGTCACCGGCGCCCGCGCCGAGGTGGAGTCGCTCCTCGCCCGGGCGCGCGAGGAGGCCGACCAGCTGCGCGCCGGCGCGCAGCGCGACTACGACACCGCCATGGACCGGTATGCCGCCCACGAGCGTGAGCGCGACGCCTCCTTCGCGGACATGGCGGCGGCGCGCGAGGCGCGCCTCGCTGAGCTCGAGGCGGCGGCTGAGGAGGCGCGCGCGACACTGCGGGCCGAGGCGGATGCCGCCGCGGAGGCGACCCGGAGGGAGGCCCAGCAGGAGGCCGAACGCGCCGCCAGCGACACCACCCGGCTCCGCGAGGAGGCCCGCCGGGACGCCGACACCCACCTCCAGCAGGAGCGGGAACGGGCCGAGGCAACCCTCCAGCGCGCGCAGTCCGAGGCAAGTGACGTGATGGCCCAGGCCGAGGACCACCTGAAGTGGGGACAGGACACCGTCCGGCGCATCCTCGACGAGGCCGAGCTCGAGTCGGGCCGGCAGCGTCGCGAGACCCACCAGGCGATCGCCACCCGGCTGCGCGACCGGCGCCAGCTCATCCAGAGCGCGCTGGCGCAGTCGGCCCACCGCGCACGGACCGAGAGGGAGTCGGCGCGGGCGGAGTCGGAGCGGTTGCGTGCCCAGGCCGAGGCGGTCCTGGCAGCGGCCGAGGCGCAGGCCGGGCACACCCGGACCGCGGCCGAGGAGGAGGCCCAGCGGGTCCGCGACACCTCCGCGGCGACCGAGCGGGCCGCCGAGGAGCGCGCGGCCCGCCGCCTCGAGGACGCCGAGCGCTCGGCCCGGCTCGTCCGCGAACGCACGTCCGAGGAGCTCGAGCGGCTCCAGCGCGAGACCCACGAGTCGCACCGACAGGCGCGTGAGGAGCTCGTCCGGTCGGCCACCTCGGCCCGCGAGGACGCCGACCGGGTGCGCGAGGAGGCCCGTGCCATGCTGGAGCGGGCCCGGGCGGAGGTCTCGGTGCTGGCGGCCCGCCGCGAGGACATCACCAAGCAGCTGGGCCACCTCTCGGGCGTCATCGACGCCCTCGCCGTGCCCGAACGCACCCAGTCCGGCGACCAGCGCACCGCGGACCAGGCCCCCAGCAACCAGAAGCCCACCGAAGTCCCCCACCAGGAACGGAACGACCATGAGTGAGACCCCCTCCTTCCGCAGCGTGCTGCGCGGCTACGACCCCGCCCAGGTCGACCAGTGGCGCGGCCAGCACGCGCAGGCGCTGGACCAGGCTCGTCAGGAGGCCGCCGAGCGCACCGTCGAGGTCACGGGCCTGAAGTCGGCGCTGGCCCGGGCGCAGGAAGAGCACGACCGCACCCGCAAGGCCCTCGAGGCGGCGCAGGAGCAGCAGCGGCAGGCATCGGCCCCCACCTTCGCCGGGCTCGGCGAGCGGATCGGCAGCATCCTCACCCTGGCCGACGAAGAGGCCTCGGAGATCCGCCGCAACGCCCAGGCAGACGCGCAGACGCTGGCCGGCACCTCGCGGCTCGCAGCCGACCAGACCAGGGTCGACGCCGACCGTTATGCCGAGAACGTGCGCACCAAGGCGGAGGCTGAGGCGACCCAGCTCGTGGAGAAGGCGCGCCAGCAGGCGGACGCGCTGCTCGACGACGCCGACCGCGAGGCGGCCGCGCGCCGCGAGGAGGCGGAGGCCTACTACGAGCACCAGCGTGCCCGCGCCGCCGCCTCTGCCGCGGACTTCGAGGCCACCCTCGGGGAGCGACGCGACAGGGCAGCCGCAGAGTTCAAGACCCAGATGAGCGGCCACGAGCAGGCGCTGGCCCAGGCGCAGGAGCGCGCCGCAGCCCTGTCCGCGGAG
This sequence comes from Pedococcus sp., assembly GCA_025936615.1. Next base: position 6,055 of record JAICSZ010000009.1, read on the forward strand.
AGCGAGAAGACGCACGCCACTGCCAAGGCCGAGAGCAGCAAGCTGCTCGAGTCGGCCCGCGCGGAGGCCGAGTCGCTCGTCGCCGAGGCTCGTGACAAGGCGGAGCGGGTCCGCCGCGACTCCGAGCGCGAGCTCACCGCCGCGACCGCGCGACGCGACAGCATCACCGCCCAGCTCAGCAACGTCCGGCAGATGCTGGCCACCCTCGGCGGCGCCTCGATGGTCGAGTCGCTCGTCGAGGAGCCCAGGTCCGAGGCCCCCTCGCAGCAGCCGAAGGACGACAACGCGCAGCAGCCCAAGGGCGGCGAGCCGGCCCAGGACCCAAAGGCTCAAGCCGACAAGGGTCAGGGCAAGAAGGCAGAGCAGCAGCCCAGGGACAAGGACGCTCAGCAGCAGCCGGGCAAGGACGAGCAGGCGCAGCAGCGCAACGCCCAGCAGCAGCCGGACGACACGTCGCAGCAGCAGGGAAAGAAGCAGCCCAGCCGAGCCTGAGGGTGACGTCGCTGCTGGTCCTCGGTGGCACTGCCTGGCTGGGCCGCGAGGTGGTTGCCGCCGCACTCGCCCGCGGCCGCGAGGTGACCGTGCTCGCGCGCGGCGCCTCCGGACCGGTGCCCCGAGACGTCGAGGCCGTGGTCGCGGACCGCGACGACCCGGCCGCCTACGACAGGCTCACGGCCCGCGACTGGGACGCGGTGGTCGACGTGTCCCGCCAGCCCAGCCACGTGGCCGGAGCCGTGCAGGCCCTTCGGGACCGCGCCGACTCGTGGGTGTTCGTGTCGTCCTGCTCGGTGTACGCCGACCACGACACACCCGGTGCGGACGAGACCGCACCGCTGCTCGAGCCCGACGAGCGGGACGACGACGGGTTCGAGACCTACGGGGAGCGCAAGGTGGCCTGCGAGCGGGCCGTGCTGCGCGGCATACCGGACCGGGCCCTGGTCGCCCGCTCGGGCCTCATCGCGGGCCCCGGTGACCACACGGACCGCACGGGGTACTGGCCGCTGCGGTTCGCGCACCCGGCGACGGACGACGACGCGGTGCTGGTGCCGGACAGCCCCGTCCCCACCTCCGTCATCGACGTGCGCGACCTGGCGGACTGGCTGGTGCGTGCCGCCCAGGACCGGGCGACGGGCGTGGCCAACGTCTCGGGTCCGGTCCTCCCGCTCGCCGAGCACCTCACCATCGCCCGCCAGGTCGCCGGCCACGACGGCGAGGTCGTCGCCGTGGCACCGGACTGGCTGGAGCGCCACGAGGTGCAACCCTGGTCGGGTCCCCGCTCCCTGCCGATGTGGCTGCCGCTGCCGCAGTACGCCGGGTTCATGGCGCGCAGCACCGCGGTCGCGCAGGGCCTCGGCCTGGCCACCCGGCCCCTGCCCGACACGCTGCACGACACGATGGAGTGGGAGCTGCGGCAGGGCCCCGACCGACCGCGCAGGGCCGGCCTTTCCCCCGATAACGAGCGACGGCTGGTCGCAGCGGCGCGCCGGGAGCAGGGCGCCACCGCCTGAGGCTGCGTGCGTCGACCACACCGGCGCACCCCTGATGTGGCCCGCGCGGACATGTCGCACCCAAGGCCCCCATCCGTAACGTCACCCTGACCAAGCAGACAGGGGGCAGCGCGTGCAACGGCGGACCGAGCGGGTGCCGGTGGTCGACGGGGAGCTCGTGGTCCACCTCCTCGGTGACGCCCCGCCCGACGCGCCAACGGTGCTCGCCCTGCACAGCATCTCCTCCAACGGGCTGGCCTGGGTCCCCGTGGCCGAGGCGCTCGCGGGCAGGGTCAGGCTGCTGGCACCGGACCTGCGCGGGCGGGCCGAGAGCGCGCACCTGCGCTCGACCGGGCTGGCCGACCACGCCCGTGACGCGCTCGCCGTCCTGGACCACTTCGACCTTGCGGCGCCGGTCCTCCTGGGCCACTCCATGGGCGCATTCGCTGCCGCCCTCGCCACGGCCACCACGCCGCGCCGGGTCAGCGGGCTGGTCCTGGTCGACGGCGGCCTGCCGTTTCCTGCACCGGGCACCTTCGACGTCGACGAGGTGCTGCACGGCATCATCGGCCCAGCCATGGACCGGCTCACCATGGTGTTCGCGGACGAGGAGGCCTACCTCGACCACTGGCGCGCCCACCCCTCGCTCGGCCCGCACCTGGACACGCCCGCGGGCGGCCACCTCGCGGCATACCTCCTGCACGACCTTGCGGGACCGAAGGGCCAGATGCGCTCCACGAGCTCGCTGGAGTGCGTCCGGGCCGACTGGGCCGACCTGATGAGCGACCCGGCGACGCTCAGTGCCGTGCACGCCCTGCAGTGCCCCGCCCGCCTGCTCTGGGCGGCGCGCGGTCCGCTCGGCCAGCCGGAGGGCCTGTACACCGCTGCCCGGATCGCGGCGGCACACCTGCCCTCCGACGTCCAGGTCGCCCGGCTCGACACCGACCACTACGGCGCCCTGCTCGAGCCGCGCGCGGTGCGGACGGTCGCCGACGCGGTGGCGGGGCTCGCGCTCGGTCCAACATCCGGACGCACCATCCACACCAGGGTCAGGTAACGGCATGTTTGGTCTCGGCAAACATCGCGTTATTGACCGGAGGACCACCATGGCCACGCTGCGACTGGGCGACGACGCCCCCGACTTCACCGCCCAGACCACCGAGGGCGAGCTGTCCTTCCACGACTGGAAGGGTGACGCCTGGGCGGTGCTGTTCAGCCACCCCGCCGACTTCACGCCGGTCTGCTCCACCGAGCTCGGCCGGGTCGCCCAGCTCAAGGACGAGTGGGCCGCACGCAACACCAAGGTGCTGGCCGTGTCGGTCGACGCGCTCGAGGACCACCAGAGCTGGAAGCACGACATCGAGGACGTCGCAGGTGTGCCGGTGGACTACCCCATCGTGGCCGACCAGGACCGCCAGGTCGCCGAGCTCTACGACATGATCCACCCCGGCGCCGGTGACACCTCCCCCGTGCGCTCGGTCTTCCTCATCGACCCCGCCGGCAAGGTGCGGCTGTCCCTGACCTACCCCAAGAGCGCCGGCCGCAGCTTCGACGAGATCCTGCGCGCGCTGGACGCCCTCCAGGTCAACGATGCCGGGCCGTTCTCGACCCCGGCCGACTGGCGGGTCGGTGAGCGCATCATCGTCGCGCCCAGCATCTCCACCGAGGACGCGCAGACGCGGTTCAAGGACGTCGAGGAGGTCAAGCCCTACCTGCGCTACGCGGCCGTCGGCTCCGCGTAGATTGCGGGCATGACCCGCGACCCGTCGTCCGCCTCCCCCGACCACACCGTGAGCGTCGAGGTCGACGACGGGGCCATGCCGGCCCAGCTGTTCCTGCCTGCTGCCGGCTCCGGTCCGGGCGTCGTGCTGTTCCAGGAGATCTTCGGGGTCACCCCCTACATCCAGTCCCGTGCGCGTGACCTCGCAGACCTCGGGTATGCCGTGCTGGCGCCCGAGTCGTACTGGCGCCAGGGCAGCCCGGTGCTGGCCGAGGGCATGGAGGGGGTGCCGGACGGAGTCGCCGCCTCGGGGCGGCTCGACTGGGACCAGGCCCTCGGCGACGCGGCCGCGGCCGTCCGCTGCCTGCGGGCGCGAGCCGAGGTGGTCGGCCCGATCGCCCTGATGGGCTTCTGCTTCGGCGGCGGGCTCGCGTGGTGCACCACGGCGGCGCTGACCGCGACCGGCGAGGGTCCGGACGCCCTGGTGGCGTACTACGGCTCGCAGGTCCCGGGCAACGTCGACCTCGCCGGCGACGTCACCTGTCCCCAGCTGCAGCACTGGGGCAACGCCGACCAGTTCATCCCCGCCGAAGGCATCGCCGCCGTGGAGGCCGCGGTGACCTCGGGCCCGGGCGACGCGACGTTCTGCCGCTACGACGGGGCAGGGCACGCCTTCGACAACCCGTCACCGAGCTTCCACGACGCCACCGCCTCGCAGGAGGCGTGGGTCACGACCTCATCCTGGCTGCGCGAGCACCTGCCGGTCTAGGCGGTGGGGTCCTCGCCCTCGGGGCGTTGGGTCTGCGGGTTGGTCGAGTCGTCGCGGCCCTCCGCCTGACCGGTGAGGGTGTCGTGGCGGCCAGGAGTGGGGTCGTCGGTGCTCGGGGCGTCGTGGGTGGGGTCGTCGGTGCTCAGCAGGGCGTCGAGCAGCGCGCCGCCGATGCGCCGGAACGTGCGGCGCGGGCGCTCGCGGTCCAGCACGGCCACCTCGAGCTGGGCGGCGCTGAGCTCACGGGGCGCACCCCCCGACGGGTCCTGGGCCAGCAGCCCCACTGCCAGGGAGAGCGCGTCGCCGAGCGACATGCCAGGGGTCCAGCGCTCCTTCAGCCCGGCCTCGACCGCCTCGCCAGCGCCTCCCATGGCCACGAAGCCGCGCTCGTCGGCCACCGATCCGTCGTAGGTGAGCCGGTAGACCTGGTCCTCCTCGGCGCCCTCACCCACCTCCGCCACGACGATCTCCACCTCGTAGGGCTTGGACTCCTGGGTGAACACCGTCCCGAGGATCTGGGCGTAGAAGTTGGCCAGGCCACGAGCAGTCACGTCGGTGCGGTCGTAGGAGTAGCCGCGCAGGTCGGCATACCGGACACCGGCCACCCGCAGGTTCTCGAACTCGTTGTACTTGCCCACGGCCGCGAAGGCGATCCGGTCGTAGATCTCGGAGACCTTGTGCAGCGCTCGTGACGGGTTCTCCGCGACGAAGACGATCCCCTTGTCGTAGCCGAGCACCACGACCGAGCGGCCGCGCGCGATTCCCTTGCGCGCGTAATCGGCCCGGTCCTTCATGAGCTGCTCGGGCGAGACGTAGAACGGCATGCTCGTCATCGCGCACCTCCCGGGTTGCCGTTGCGGCCCGCGATGACGGCCTCGACCACGGTGCGCAGCTCCTCGTCGGGGACGAACCGCACGCCGGCGTTGCCGACCACGGCCACGGTCGGCCAGATCCGGCGGCCGACGTCCGGACCGCCGGTGGCGGAGTCGTCGTCAGCCGCGTCGTAGAGCGCCTCGACGGCCACGGAGACGGCGTCGGCGTCGGACAACCCGGCGCGCCACAGCTTCTTCAGGGAGCCCCGTGCGAACAACGAGCCGGACCCCACGCTGTGGTGGTCGTGCTCCTCGTAGCAGCCGCCGGTAACGTCGTAGGAGAAGATCCGCCCGGCGTCGCGGTCGAGGTCGTAGCCGGCGAACAGCGGCACCACGGCCAGACCCTGCATGGCCATGGCGAGGTTGGCCCGGATCATCGAGGCGAGCCGGTTCGCCTTGCCCTCCAACGAAAGCAGTGTGCCCTCGATCTTCTCGTAGTGCTCGAGCTCGACCTGGAACAGCTTCACCAGCTCGATGGCGATGCCGGCAGTGCCGGCGATGCCGACTGCGGAGTACTCGTCGGCCGCGAAGACCTTCTCCATGTCGCGGTTGGCGATGATGTTGCCCATCGTCGCGCGCCGGTCACCGGCCATGACCACGCCGCCCTCGAACGTGGCGGTGACGATGGTGGTGCCGTGCGGCGCCTCGAGCGTGCTGCCCGCGGGCAGCGCACGCCGTGAGGGCAGCAGGTGTGGCGCGTGCGTGCCGACGAACTCGGTGAAGGACGAGGAACCGGTGGACAGGTATGCCGCGGGAAGCCTCCCGGTGTCGGGTCCCGTGGTCACTGGCCGCCCTTCTGGACGAAGCCGCGGACGAACTCCTCGGCGTTCGACTCCAGGACCCCGTCGATCTCGTCGAGCACGCTGTCGATGTCGGAGTCGAGGTCCTCCTTGCGGGCGCTCGCCTCCGGCGCGGCCGGCGTGGGCTCTGGCGCCTCGTCGGGCGTGTCGTCCCTGCGCTGTGGCCTGCTGTGCTCCTGGCTCGGCATCTGCGTGACCTCCCGTTCGACGCTCAGGGCATCTGGCTCTCTGAGCTCCAACCTAGTGCGAACCTATCCCGATGCCGAGGCCAACTCGCGCAACAGGGTGGCGGCGTCCGGACTGCGGTCCAGCAGCGGCCCCACGCTGGCCTTGGTCCCCCGCAGCGGCTCGAGCATCGGGACGCGCTGCAGCGAGGTCTGGCCCGGGATGTCGAAGATCACCGAGTCCCACGAGGCCGCCGCGATCTGGTCGGGGTACTTGCGCAGGCAGGTGCCGCGGAAGTAGGCGCGCGTGTCGGCCGGCGGTTGGTGGACCGCCTCGAGGACGGCCGTGTCGTCGACCAGCTCCTCGAACCGGCCGGCCGCCCGGAGCCGGTGGAAGATGCCCTTCTCGGGGCGCACGTCGGACCACTGGATGTCGACGGCCCGCAGCCGCGGGTCCGACCACTCCATGGCGTCGCGCTGGATGTAGCCCTCGAGAACCTGCTGCTTGGCCACCCAGTCGACCTCGCGGGCGGCCAGCGACGGCTCGCGCTCGAGCTTGTCGAGCACCACGGCCCACCAGTGCATGACCTCGGCGGTGTCGGCGTCGGGCTCACCCGCGTAGCGCTCGCGCAGGTAGCGCTCGGCCATCTCGTGGTAGCGCCACAGCACCTGCACCGCGGTGAGCCGCTCGCCGTCGCGCAGCTCGACCGTCTCCTTGAGGGTCGGGTCGTGGCTGACGGCGTGCAGTGAGGCGACGGGACGCGCGAGGGTCAGGTCGTGGTCGAGCGCGCGGTCCTCGACCATGGCCAGCACGAGCGAGGTCGTGCCCAGCTTGAGCAGGTTGGCCACGTCGCAGTGGTTCGCGTCGCCGATGATGACGTGCAGCCGGCGGTAGAGGTCCGCCACCGCGTGCGGCTCGTCGCGGGTGTTGATGATGGGCCGCTTGAGGGTGGTCTCGAGCCCGACCTCGACCTCGAAGAAGTCGCTGCGCTGGCTGAGCTGGAAGCCCGCTGTCCGCGAGTCCTGGCCGATGCCGACCCGGCCGGACCCGCACATCACCTGGCGCGCCACGAAGAACGGCACCAGGTGGCGGACGATGTCGGTGAAGGGGGTCTCGCGCCGCATCAGGTAGTTCTCGTGGGTGCCGTATGAGGCACCCTTGCCATCGGTGTTGTTCTTGTAGAGGTTCACCCCCGGTGGCACCGGGGACAGCCGTCGCACGGACTCCGCCATCACCATCTCGCCGGCGCGGTCCCAGGTGAGCGCGGCCCGCGGCGAGGTGACCTCGGGCGAGGAGTACTCCGGGTGGGCGTGGTCGACGTAGAGCCGAGCCCCGTTGGTCAGCACCACGTTGGCGAGGGTGGGGTCCTCCTCGTCGGTGAGCTGGCTGACGTCGGCGAGGGCGCGGTTCATCTCGAAGCCCCTGGCGTCCCGCAGCGGGGCCTCGTCCGCATAGTCCCAGGAGGCGTGGGCGGCCCGGATTCCCTGCATGGACGCGTAGGCGTTGACGACCTGGCCGGACAGGACCATCGGGTTGGCGCTCGGGTCGCCGGGCACCGAGATGCCGTACTCGGTCTCGATGCCCATCACGCGGCGCACGCTCATGCATTGCAGCCTATGTGTCGGTGCAAGGATGCTGGCCATGCGCCACTCCCCCCGGGCGATGTACCCGCGCACCGCGCTGTTCACCGCGCTGTACGACCGCGTGGTCCGCCCGTCGGACGAGCTCACCACCGCACAGCTCCAGCAGGCGCGGGCCCGGGCCTTCCCCGACCGTCCCCCGGTCTCGTGGATCACCGGTGGAGGCGACCGGTCCGTGGGGATCACCTACGGCACCGCGCCGGCTCGCGACGGCTACGAGGTACCCCTGCGCATCTACCGGCCGCGCTCGGTCCGCGACACCGACACCGACGTGCCGGTGGTCGTCTTCCTCCACGGCGGCGGCTTCGTCCAGGGCAACGTGGTCACGTACGACCCGTTGTGCACCCACGTCGCGTCCCGGGTCAGAGCGGTGGTGGTGAGCGTGGACTACCGCCTCGCGCCCGAGCACCGGGCACCGACCGCCGCGAACGACTGCGCCGACGCCACCGCGTGGGTGGCCGGCAAGGGAGAGGTCCTGCGGGCGGACACCCGGCGAATCGCGGTCATGGGCGACAGCGCCGGCGGCAACCTCGCCGCCGTCGTGGCCCAGGTGCTTCGCGAGCGTGGGAGCTCTCCCGTGCGCCACCAAGCCCTCCTCTACCCGGCCCTCGACCTGACCCTCTCGTCGCACTCCCTGCGCGAGCTCGCTGAGGCGCCGATGCTCACCCTCCGGACCATCACGTGGTGCGCGGACCACTACGCGGCCGCTGGAGCCGACCGCGCGGACCCGGCGCTCTCACCCCTGTTCGGCGCCCTTGCCGGGCTTCCCCCTGTGCTCATCCAGACCGCGGAGCTCGACCCCATGCGTGACGACGGGGTGCGCTACGCCGACGCGCTTCGCGCCGCCGGAGTGCCTGTCCGGCACACCAACTACGCGAGGGTGCCGCACGGCTTCGCCTCCTTTCCCGGCGCCGTCCCCAGCGGGACGCAGCAGCGTGCCGAGCTCGTCGGCGAGCTGCGCGCACATCTGTGGCCGGGCGACGCACCACCGGGCGCCGGTGCCGGTTAGGCTCGGTCGTGGCAGCCCCGGTCCCGTCCTCCCCGAGGAGCGCTATGCGTGACATCGTCGTGTTCTCCGGCAACGCCCACCGCTCCCTGGCTCGCGACATCTGTGACGCCCTCGGCGTCGA
>JAICSZ010000233.1 GCA_025936615.1 Pedococcus sp.
CCGCGCGCGTCGACCCAGTTCTTGGCAAGGCTGGCGACGGAGGCCGCGGCGAGCACGGCGACGATGAAGCCGAGCGAGGTGAGGATGCCGATCTCGGGGAGCGGCATCGACCCGAGGTGGTCGATGTGCGAGCCGTGCAGCGCCTCGATGATGAGCTTGACGCCGATGAAGGCCAGGATCGCCGAGAGGCCGATGTTGAGGTAGATCAGCCGCTCGAGCAGTCCTCCGACGAGGAAGTAGAGCTGGCGCAGGCCCATCAGCGCGAACGCGTTGGCCGCGAAGATGACGAACGCGTCCTGGGTGAGCCCGAAGATGGCGGGGATCGAGTCCAGAGCGAAGACGACGTTGGCCAGGCCGATGGCGCTGATCGCGATCACCAGCGGTGTCCAGTGGCGCCGACCCTCGTGGTGGACCGACAGCCGGTCCCCGTGGTAGCCCGGTGTCATCGGGAGGAACCTCCGCAGCGTCCGCAGCGGTCGGTACTCGCGAAAGCCCGGCTCGTCGTCCTCCCGCAGCAGCGTGACGGCGGTGTAGACCAGCAGCAACCCGAAGAGGTAAAAGGTCCACGACGCAGCCGCGATGAGCGCGGCACCGGCGAGGATGAACGCCGCCCGCATCACCATCGACAGCACGATCCCGAGGTACAGCACCTTGTCCTGGGCGACCGGTGGCACGGCGAACTTGCTCATGATGATGACGAAGACGAACAGGTTGTCGACCGACAGGCTGTACTCGGTGATGTAGCCGGAGAAGAACTCCGCGCCCGTCCGGCCCCCTGCGCTGAGCGCCAGGACGGCGCCGAAGGCCACCGCGAGACCGACGTAGATCGTCACCCAGCGCACCGACTGGCCCAGGGTCACGTCGCCCTTCCGACGCGCGATGACCCGCAGGTCGACGAAGACGATGACTGCCAGCAGGGCGAGCGTGGCGATCCAGGCGGACAACGGCACGGCACTAATCACGGGAACCTCCGGAGGAACGACGACATCTCCGGAGGTCTCTTCCGCCGCCTACCAGGCTGGCCCCGGCCGCCGGGACACCATGTGATGTCCGTGATGACGACGACCGGAAGTGGGAATACTCCCCTCCAACCCAGGAAACCTAGCAGCGTCCAAGTGGGCCCCCAGGCCCGCGTCCACACTATGGCGCGTCTTGCGTCCCATGAGGTGGAAGACCCGGCTGAGCTGGCGGTAGGGATCCCTCCGACTGGCCTCCAGCTCGACCGCCGCGGTCGCCGCCACCTGCTCGGAGTCCTCGGGGTCAAGCGTGACCCCGCTGAAGTCAAGCCAGTCGACGAACAGCCACACGCCGTACCAGGTCACCGGCTCGACCCCGCGCACCCGCAGCTCCTCGCCCAGCTCCTCGACGGTGTCGGCGCGCGTCGGTACACCAAGGACCCCCAGCTCCTCCCGGGAGTCGAAAGAGGCCAGGGCCTCGACCCAGCGTCGCTCCAGCGCCGGGCGCACGGCGCTCGCCCTGGCGTTCCCTGCCATGATCGAGACGAGGCCGCCGGGCTCCGCGCAGCGGCACAGCTGGTCGAGCACCGGCCCGGGGTCCTCGAGGTACCCCAGCACCCCGTGGCACAGCACGGCCGCGAAGCGTTGGCCAACGACCGCGGCGTCGGCCTGCTCCCCGCCCGCCTCCACGAGTCGGACCCGCTGCCGCACCTCAACGGGCAGACGCCCGAGTCGCTCCTTCGCCTTGGCCAGCATCGCCGACGACGGGTCCAGCAGCGTCACGTCGTAGCCCGCCTGGGCCAGGGGAAACGACTGGTGTCCCGCACCGCCGCCCACGTCGAGGACCGTGGCCGGCGGCGGTGGCAGGTGCTCGAGCAGGTGCTGGTGCAGCACGTGGGTGCGCACCCGCCCCTTCACCGAGGCGTAGGCGCCATCGGCGAACTGGTCGGCCAGCCCGGCCCAGGAGTCGTCGTCGGTCACCCCACGATTATGGGCGGCGCCTCCATGCTGTCGACGGCGACGACAGAGGGCGGGGCCGCGAGGCCAAGCACGTCGTTCGTGCCCCTTCGGGGATTGACGCGGGCCGTCCGGGGTAGAGGCAGCATGCTCGCCCACCACGAAACGATCGGAGATCCGCATGTCCGGCGTCATCACCCTCATCAAGGACGACCACAAGAAGCTCGAGGCGGTGTTCAAGAAGCTCGAGAAGGCCGAGCCGGCCGAGACCCCCGCACTGTTGCAGCAGGTGGCCGAGCTGCTCATCCCGCACTCCAAGGCCGAGGAGCAGGTCGTCTACCCGGCGATCAAGTCGGCAGCGCCGGGCGAGGCGGAGGAGGTCGATGACGGGCTCGCTGAGCACCACCACGTCGAGGAGGTGCTGCAACAGCTGCTCGACACCGATCCGGAGGCGCCCGGGGCGGACGGTCTCGTCGCGGCCATGATCGGCGAGGTCCGCCACCACGTCGAGGAGGAGGAGCAGGACACCCTGCCGGCCCTCGCCAAGAACGCGTCGAACGAAGAGCTCACCGACCTCGGGGAGAAGTTCACCCAGGCCAAGGAGCAGGCCCTCGCGGACCTGAAGGCCTGAGCGAGCCGGCCCTTCGGTCCCCTGCGCCCCTGACCAGCGCCTGCGCACCAGCGCTACCGGCGCTGGTCAGGGGCGCGGGCCGACACTGCCGTCGACACCGATGACCCCTGCCTGGGAGGACTTCTCGCCTTGCCGTCGACGAACGCGGTGGAAAGACTGCGCGCATGACCGATGACCAGTGGTTCAAGAGCGCCGTCGTCTACCAGGTCTACCCGCGCAGCTTCCAGGACTCCGACGGCGACGGCATCGGCGACGTCCCCGGCGTCATCAGCCGCCTCGACTACCTCCAGCAGCTCGGCATCGACGTCCTGTGGCTGTCCCCCATCTACACCAGCCCCCAGGACGACAACGGCTACGACATCAGCGACTACCAGGACATCGACCCCGTCTTCGGGACCCTCGCCGACGTCGACGAGCTCGTCGCGCAGGCGCACACACGCGGCATACGCATCGTCATGGACCTCGTGGTGAACCACACCTCCGACGAGCACCCGTGGTTCGTCGAGTCCCGGTCGAGCAAGGACAACCCGAAGCGCGACTGGTACTGGTGGCGTCCGCCCCGCGACGGCCACGAGGCCGGGCAGCGCGGCGCCGAGCCGACCAACTGGGAGTCGTTCTTCAGCGGCCCCACGTGGGAGCTCGACCAGGCGACGGGCGAGTACTACCTGCACCTGTTCAGCCGCAAGCAGCCCGACCTCAACTGGGAGAACCCCGCGGTCCGCGAGGCCGTCTACGCGATGATGCGCTGGTGGCTCGACCGGGGCATCGACGGGTTCCGGATGGACGTCATCAACATGATCTCCAAGGTCACGGACCTGCCTGACGGACAACCGATTCCGGGTCGCGCCCCGCTCGGGAACGGGCACCCCTTCTTCCTCTGCGGGCCGCGCAACCACGAGTTCCTCCAGGAGATGCACCGCGAGGTGTTCGAGGGCCGGGCCGACAAGCTGCTCACCGTCGGCGAGATGCCGGGCGTCACCGTCGAGGAGGCGGTGCTCTTCACCGACCCCGCGCGGCACGAGGTCGACATGGTGTTCCAGTTCGAGCACGTCCAGCTCGACGTGCGCGAGCACAAGTGGGACCGCGTCGACGTCGACCTGCGAGACCTCAAGGCCAGCCTCGCCCACTGGCAGGACGGTCTTGCCGAACGCGGCTGGAACTCCCTCTACTGGAACAACCACGACCAGCCCCGGGCCGTCTCGCGGTTCGGCTCCGACGACCCCGACCACCGGGTCGCCGCCGCCAAGCTGCTCGGCACGGTGCTGCACCTGCACCGCGGCACGCCGTACGTCTACCAGGGCGAGGAGCTCGGCATGACCAACGTGCCGTTCGCGAGCGCCGCCGACTTCCTCGACATCGAGTCGGTCAACTACCACGCTGCCGCGGTGGCGGCCGGCGAGGACCCGGAGGTGGTGCTCGCCAACCTGCGCCTCGGGAGCCGCGACAACGCCCGCTCCCCCATGCAGTGGGACCTGACCGACCACGCCGGCTTCACGACCGGAACTCCTTGGGCCGCAGTAAATCCCAACTTCACGGACATCAACGCTGCGTCGGCCGTCGCGGATGAGTACTCGGTCTTCCACCACTACCGCCGACTCATCGCGCTGCGCCACGAGGAGCCCGCCGTCGTGCACGGCACCTACCAGCTGCTCGCGCCCAGCCACGAGACCCTCTACGCCTTCACCCGCACCCACGAGGGCACCGAGCTTCTCGTGCTCGCCAACTTCGACGGCGACGAGCTCGCCCTCGAGGAAACAGTCGCCGACCTGGCGTCCTGGGAAGGTGCCCAGCTGCTGCTCGGCAACCTGCCGCTCGAGGGGTCGACGACCGCGCCCCTGCGCGCCTGGGAGGCGCGCGTCCTCAAGCGATGACGTATGCCGCGTGGCTGGGCCGCGCGCGGCACCACCCTTTCGTGGTGTTTCAGCCACAACCACGAGCGCCCTGTGCCACCATCGCTGCGCGATTCGCGGCAACACCGGCCGACACACCAGCGCCTACCCCGAGTACGACCGTCCCGGAC
>JAICSZ010000323.1 GCA_025936615.1 Pedococcus sp.
GTCGTCGTTGAGGCACACGTGCGACACCCGGACCAGTCCGTATGCCGTGCCGTTGCCGTCGCTGGGCGCGGTCACCGCATCGTCCAAGGGCGCGTCCACCGCGAAGCCGTGGTTGTGCGCGGTCACCTCGACCTTGCCCGTCGTGCGGTCCATCACCGGCTGGTTGATGCCGCGGTGGCCGTACTTTAGCTTGTAGGTGCCGAAGCCGAGGGCTCGGCCCAGCAGCTGGTTGCCGAAGCAGATGCCGAAGAAGGGGATCCGCGCGGCCAGCACCTCGCGCAGCACCCCGACCTCGTGGTCGGCGGTCGCCGGGTCGCCGGGCCCGTTGGAGAAGAACACCCCGTCGGGGCCCTTGTCCGCCACCCCCTGGATGTCGGCGAAGGTTGCCGTGGCCGGCAGCACGTGCACCTCGATCCCGTGCTGTGCCATCAGCGTCGGCGTCATCGCCTTGATGCCCAGGTCGACCGCGGCGACCGTGAACCGCTTCTCCCCCACCGCCGGCACGACGTACGGCTCGGTGGTGCTCACCTCCGTGGCCAGCTCGGCGCCGGCCATGGGCGGCGCAGCGGCGACGCTGGCGCGAAGCTCCTCGGGCGGAACAGCAGCCTTGTCGCCGCTGAAGATCCCCACCCGCATGGCGCCGCGCTCGCGCAGGTGCCGAGTCAGCGCCCGGGTGTCTATCCCGCTGATGCCGACCACGCCCTGGGCGGCCAGCTCGTCCTCGAGCGAGCGCCTGGACCGCCAGCTCGACGCGCGCAGGGCCGGGTCGCGGACGACGTAGCCTGCGACCCAGATGCGGCGCGACTCGTCGTCCTCGTCGTTCCAGCCCGTGTTGCCGACGTGCGGCGCAGTCATCACGACGACCTGGCGGTGGTAGCTGGGGTCGGTGAGGGTCTCCTGGTACCCGGTCATGCCGGTGGAGAACACCGCCTCGCCGACGGTCTCGCCGACGGCGCCGTACGCCTCCCCGTGGAACGCGCGGCCGTCCTCGAGGACGAGCACTGCGGGCTGGGTCATGAGCTCGCCTCTCCTTGTGTCGCAGATGGATCCCCCGTGTGCCACCACAGGGCGGACTCGATGCGGTCGACGTCGGCACGGAGCCGGGGCAGGAAGCCGGTCTCGTAGACGGCGCCGTCCTCGGCCCTCCACTGCAGGACGACCACCCGGTTGGCGCCGACCCACTTGCCGGCCATGCCGCGGTCGCGGCGAACCGCGACCAGCCGAGCGGCGGGGACCACCACCGTCGACTCACCCTGCCGCTCGATCCGCACGAGCTGGTCCGCATCGCCGCGGCGCACGGTCAGGGTCGCCCGCGAACGGTTGCCCAGGCCTTCCACCGTCACGCGCTCGAGCCGGCTCTGCGCCGTGGTGGTGCTGATGTAGGTGCCCTCGGCCACGATGACGGAGGACCGCTCCTCGTGCAGTGCGGGGGCGTCCGACACCCCGTCCCTGGTCCGCTGCCGCTCTGCGGCGATCGCCGCTGAGCCGTGCCGGCGCTGCTTGCGCAACCACGCGGCATACAGCAGGGCATAGACCAGGCCCAAGGCGATGAGCATGACGCCCACGGCCTGCAGACGGCTCACGCGACGACTCCCTTGCGAGCCGTGACGCGCCCGCGGAGGAGGGTCGCGTGCACGGCGCCACGCAGGGTGCGACCGTGCCAGGGGTTGTTGCGCGACAAGGAAAGCGAGGCCCCGCGGTCGACGGTGACCGTCGCGGTCGGGTCAACGAGGGTGAGGTTGGCGGGTGAGCCCACCGCCAGCTCTCGACCATGCTCGGCGAGGCCTGCGATCCGCGCAGGGTTCACCGACATGACCCGGGCCACCGCAGCCCAGTCGAGCCGGCCCGAGCCGACCATCACGTCGCTGACGACCGACAGGGCCGTCTCGAGGCCGAGCATCCCGAAGGCTGCGTCGACGAACGCGTGCTCCTTGTCGTGCCTCGCGTGAGGGGCGTGGTCGGTCGCGACCGCGTCGATGGTCCCGTCCGCAAGCGCCTCGCGGAGGGCGTCGACGTCCTCCTGCGGCCGCAACGGCGGGTTGACCTTGTAGACGGGGTCGTAGCCGGCCAGCAGGTCGGTGGTGAGGGCAAGGTGGTGCGGGGTGACCTCGGAGGTCACCGCGATCCCCTGCGCCTTGGCCCAACGGATGACCTCGACGGTCGCTGCGGTCGAGACGTGCGCGACGTGCACGCGGGATCCAGTGTGGCGCGCGAGCATGACGTCGCGGGCCACGACCGACTCCTCCGCGACGCCCGGCCAGCCGGGCAGCCCGAGCCGCCCCGACAGCTCACCCTCGTGGGCGCAGGCCTGCGGTCCGGCGAGGTGTGGGTCCTGGGCGTGCTGGGAGACGACGCCGCCGAAGGCGCGGACGTACTCCAGCGCCCGCCGCATGACGCGGGCGTCGTGCACGCATCGGCCGTCGTCGGAGAAGACGGTGACCCTCGCCCTCGAGCGGTGCATGAGGCCGAGCTCGGCGAGCTCTTCTCCGGCAAGGCCTTTCGTCACCGCACCGACGGGCACCACGTCGACGAGGCCGGCAGCGCGGCCGAGGTCCAGGATGCGCTCGGCCGCCTCGGCGGTGTCGGTGACCGGCGTCGTGTTCGCCATGGCGAGGACTGCGGTGTAGCCCCCCACCGCGGCGGCGGCCGATCCGGACTCGATCGTCTCGGCGTCCTCGCGTCCGGGTTCGCGCAGGTGGGTGTGCAGGTCGACGAGGCCAGGCAGCGCGACCAGCCCGTCGGCGTCGATGACCTCGGCCGGCCTGGACCCGCGGATCGAGCCGACGTGCGTGATGACGCCATCCTCGACGAGCAGGTCCTGGGGGCCCGCCCCGGCCAGGTCGGCACCGGTGACCAGCAGCGAGCTCACGACTGGCCCTCCTCTCCGGAGCCCATGCCGGCACTCCTCGACGCTGCGGGCCTCGCTCGTTCCTCGCTCGGGTCCTGGCGCTGGTCGTCGTTGCCGGCAAGCAGGTGGTAGAGCACCGACATCCGCACCGCCACGCCGGCGCTCACCTGGTCGAGGATGAGGCTCTGGGCGGCGTCGGCGGCGTCGGCCGCGATCTCGAGCCCGCGGTTCATCGGGCCCGGGTGGCAGATCACGGCGTCGGGGTTTGCTGCCGTGAGGGTGTCGAGCCGGGCCCGGGTGAGCCCGTAGCCGACGGTGTACTCGCGCGCCGTCGGGAAGAACCCGCCGCTCATCCGCTCGCGCTGGACCCGCAGCATCATCACCGCGTCGACACCCGGCAGGACCGCGTCGAAGTCGTTGCTGAGCTCGAACCCGTCGGCGGTCGCCCACGCCGCGATCCCGCTGGGCATCAACGTCGGCGGCGAGACGAGGGTGACCCGGGCGCCGAGGGTGCGCAGCGTGATCAGGTTGGAGCGCACCACCCGCGAGTGGGTCAGGTCGCCGACGATGGCGACGTGCCGGCCCTCGAGGTCGCCGAGGCGGCGCTGCATCGTGTACGCGTCGAGCAGCGCCTGGGTCGGGTGCTCGTGCATGCCGTCACCGGCGTTGACGACGTGCGCGTCGACCCACTGGCTCACCTGGTGCGCCGCACCGCTCGCGCTGGACCCGCAGCATCATCACAGCGTCGACGTCTCCGTGCGCCTTGCCGGAGAGCGTGGCGTCGAGATCCCAGTCGGTCTCGCACGGCCA
>JAICSZ010000206.1 GCA_025936615.1 Pedococcus sp.
CGCTGCGGGTCGAGACGATGGACACGGAGTGGCCGCTCACCCTCGACGTCGACACCCCGCAGGACCTGGAGGTGGCCCGCCATAGGCTCGAGCCGTGAAGGCGATCACGATTCCCGAGCCCGGCGAGGCCGATGCGCTCGTCCCGGCCGACGTACCCACTCCCGAACCAGGGCAGGGACAGGTGCGGATCCGCGTGACCGCGGCCGGCGTGAACCGCGCGGATGTCATGCAGCGCAAGGGCTTCTACCCACCTCCGCCCGGTGCGCCGGAGTACCCGGGGCTCGAGGTGAGCGGCACTGTCGACGCAATCGGCGAGGGCGTGGACGGCTGGCAGGTGGGCGATGAGGTGTGTGCGCTGCTTGCCGGCGGCGGGTACGCCGAGTACGTGTGCGTGGGCGCCGACCAGCTGCTTCCGGTGCCATCGGGGGTGCCGCTGGAGGACGCGGCGGCCCTGCCCGAGGTCGTGTGCACGGTGTGGTCCAACGTGTTCATGACCGCCAACCTGCTGCCCGGCCAGACGCTCCTGGTGCACGGAGGGTCCTCCGGCATCGGCACCATGGCCATCCAGCTCGCGCGTGAGGTGGGTGCCCGGGTCGCCGTGACAGCCGGGTCCGCCGAGAAGCTCGAGGCCTGCCGGGCGCTCGGGGCCGAGGTGCTGGTCAACTACCGGGAGCAGGACTTCGTCGAGGAGCTGCGGGTGGCGACCGCGGGAGCCGGCGCCGACGTCATCCTCGACAACATGGGCGCGAAGTACCTCGCCCGCAACCTCGACGCCCTCGCGGTGAACGGCCGGCTCGTCGTGATCGGGCTGCAGGGCGGCGCGAAGGCCGAGCTCGACCTCGGCACGCTGCTGCGCAAGCGCGCTGCCGTCATCGCCACCTCGCTGCGCGCCCGGCCCGCCTCCGAGAAGGCTGCCATCGTCGCGGCGGTGCGCGAGCACGTCTGGCCGCTGCTCGACTCGGGACGGGTGAAGCCGGTGATCCAGTCCCGGCACCCGCTGGACGAGGCGGCAGCCGCGCACCACGAGCTCGAGGCGAGCGGCCACGTCGGCAAGATCCTGCTGCTGCCCTGAGATTTCAGGGGCCGGGGAACCAGCGGGTATCCTTGGAGTAGCAAAGGGTCCTTGTGCGTCTTTGGAGGCGGGTGCGGCGCACGCCCGCCTTCGGCGTACCCGCCTCGCACAGAACGAGAACCCTTGTCACCCGTCACCGCGTACCGCCGGCTGTTCGCGCTCGCCGGCCCGCTCTACGTCGTCACCGCCTTCCTCGGCAGGCTGCCCCTGGCGATGAGCCAGATGGGCGCCCTGCTGCTGGTCTCCTCCGCCACCGGCTCGTACGCCGCGGGCGGGCTCGCAGCGGGAGCCCTCGCCGTCGCCAACGCCGTCACCGCCCCACTGTCGGGTGCGCTCGCCGACCGTTTCGGCCAGCGGCCCGTCGTCCTGGTGCAGGCACTCGTCGGGGGCGTCGGGCTGGTCACGCTCGTGGCCCTCGCCAGCGCCTCGGCACCGACCCGGACGCTCGTCGTCGCTGCTGCGGCGGCCGGCGCCTTCCTGCCGCAGGTCGGGCCCCTCGCGCGGGTTCGGTGGCGGCCGATCACCGCGCGGACCGGAGCGCGTCAGCCACAGCTCGTGGCCACGGCGTTCTCGTACGAGGGGGCGGCGGACGAGGCGTCGTTCGTCCTCGGCCCCGCACTCCTCGGCGCCCTCGTCGTCGTGGCCGCACCCGGTGCGGGTCTGCTGCTCGCGGCGGGCCTGCTGATCGTGTTCGGCTGCTGGTTCGCCCTGCACCCCAGCGCCCGGCTGACGCACGCCGCGCGCGAGGGCTCCCCGTCGAGGGCCCGGCTGTGGACCGGCGCGCTCATGGTGCTGCTCGTGGCCCAGCTGCTCATCGGGATGGTCTTCGGCTCGGTGCAGACCGGCACCACGGTGCTCGCCACCGCCGGCGGCAAGGCCGGTCTCGCAGGGCTCGTCCACGCGCTGCTCGGGGTGGGCAGCGTCGCAGCGGGGCTGGCACTGGCCGCGGTGCCGGAGCGGGTCACGCACGCGACCCGGGTGCTCGTGTCGGCAGCCGCCCTCCTGGTGCTCGGGCTCCCGCTGCTCCTCGTGGGGTCCCTCGGGTCACTGGTGGTGGTGGTCCTGCTGCTCGGGTTCGCCGTGGCGCCGTACATGATCACCAACTTCACCCTGGCCGAGCGCACCGCTCCACCTTCCCGGGTGGGCGCCGCGATGACGCTGCTCGCCGCCGCCACCGGCCTGGGGTACGCCGTGGGCTCGGCTCTCGCGGGCCGGCTCGCCGACCTGCACGGGCACGGTGGTGCCTTCGCCGTCACCGTCGGCGCGACAGTCTCCGCGCTGCTCCTGGTGGTCCTGGCCCAACCCGTCCTGCGCCGGGTCACCGGGCCGCCCACAACGGAGGTCACCTCGGCGAGCGGCCTGTTCGGCAGCCGGCCCGCCCAGGCGTCTGCCACCCTGTGCCCGTGAGCACCCTCGCCACCGTCCTCGTCGCCGCCGTCGCCCTAGTCCACGTCTGGATCGTGGTCCTGGAGATGGCGCTGTGGACCACGCCCCGGGGCCGGGCCGCGTTCGGGTCCACCCCGGAGTTCGCCGAGTCGACCAAGGTGCTGGCCGCCAACCAGGGCCTCTACAACGGGTTCCTCGCGGCCGGGCTGGTGTGGGGACTCGTCGGGCCCGAGCACCTGCGGTTCGGGTTCCAGGTGTTCTTCCTCCTGTGCGTCGTGGTGGCCGGCATCTACGGCGGCGCCACCGCGAGCCGCCGGATCCTGCTCGTGCAGGCACTGCCCGGCGCGGTGGCCCTGGCCGCGGTCCTGCTCGCCCGCGGCTGAGTCGGTCAGACAGGGGCTGCTCGCCCTCCTCGCGACCGAGCCGATGTACGGCGCCCGGCTGTGCGCTGAGTTCGAGGCACGTACTGGCGGCACCTGGCCGCTCTACGCCGGGCAGGTCTAGACGACCCCGCGCGACGAGCTGGTCATCAAGCTCGCCCTGGCCGTCACCGTCGAGGGGGTCGACGTCACCAGGGTCGTGCAGACCCAGCGCGCCGCGACGCTGCGCCACCTGCAGGACCTGACCCGCCTCAAGCAGCGCGCCACCGCGAGCGACGAGTCCGGGCACCTGCGGCTCGACGACGTCACCCGGGTCCACCGGCGGGGCGCAGCCGTCAACCCACTTCCTCGCGATCCCCTGGCTGCCACTGGTCCTCGTCGTCATCGGCGTCCCACTGCTCGCCGGCTTGCTGTCGGCGCTGGCTATCCGCAAGGCGCCGGCGATGACCCGACGGGCGGACTGAGGCCCGCGGGTCTACGTTCCTGCCATGGGGCTGTGGGACGAGCTCGGCTGCCACCAGGGGCTCCCCAACCGGTGGCAACGCGGCATACAAGTGCTGGCGGCGACCGCACCGGGGGCGCGCCTGTTCAGCCTCACGCAGCGGCACCTCGACCGGGTCACCGAACGACTGACGCGCGGGCGGGTCAACGCCACCCAGCCGTTCAGCGCGCTGCCGACGGTCACGCTCGCCACGACCGGGGCACGCAGCGGGGCGCGCCGCGAGGCGTACCTCGTCGCGATACCCGCCGACGGAGACATCGCGGTCATCGGCTCCAACTACGGGGGACGCAACACCCCCGGGTGGGTGCACAACCTGCGCGCCGACCCGGCCGTCGAGGTGCGGCTCGGACAGCGCACCCTGCCGGCCACGGCCAGGCTGCTCACCGGGTCGGAGGCCGAGAAGGTGTGGGCAACGGCGCGCGCGATGTACCCCGGCTTCGCCAGCTACCCGGTTCGCGCCTCGCACCGCGAGATCACGGTGTGGCGACTGACCGCGCGCGCCTGACGCGGTGCCGAGCCGGGACCAGGGAATGGGCGGCGACGCGGTGGGGCAGGATGGCCCCATGACCGATCAGCCGGAGCAGCAACGGGACGACCAGGACGAGCAGCAGCGGGTCGTCGTGGTGACGCAGGACGGGATGGGCGTGGCACACCAGGACGACGAGGACGGCCAGACCAACCCGGCCGACCTGATCGAGCAGCCCGCCAAGGTGATGCGGATCGGCTCGATGATCAAGCAGCTGCTCGAGGAGGTGCGCAACGCGCCCCTGGACGAGGCGGGCAGGACCCGGCTGGCGGAGATCCACCGACGTTCCCTCAAGGAGCTCGAGGACGGGCTGGCCCCCGAGCTGATCGAGGAGCTCGAGCGGATCGCCTTGCCGTTCAACGAGGACCACGCGCCCACAGACGCCGAGCTACGCATCGCCCAGGCGCAGCTGGTGGGCTGGCTCGAGGGGCTCTTCCACGGCATCCAGACCGCGCTGTTCGCCCAGCAGATGGCGGCGCAGCAGCAGCTCGCCCAGATGCGACGGGCGTTGCCGCCCGGCCACGCCCCCGAGGGCATGCCGGGAATGCCTCCCGGTATGCCGGGTGCTCCCGGTCCGCGGACCGAGGACCAGCCTGGCGGCCCCACCGGCCAGTACCTCTGAGGCTTGCGTCTGCGGAGCTGCCCCGCTGGCGGGCAAACTCGCAGACGCTAGCGGGGGGTTTGGCGCAGGGGTGACAGCCAGCCGTACACCGCGGCCAGCAGCCCGACGGACACCACCGAGATCATCGCCGGCCGCACCCCCATCCTGGTCGAGAGCCCACCGGCCACCAGCGCCCCGAGCGTCCAGCCAACACCCCACGACAGCATCCGGCCCGCCGTGTTGACGCGGCTGAGCAGGTGCTCCGGGGTGACCTGCTGGCGGTAGGTGAGCGAGTTGATGATGACCAGCTGGTAGGCCACGCCCCACACGGTCATCAGCCCGGCCGCCACCAGCCACTGGGTCGACAGCGCGACCAGGAGCCCGGCCACGCCGGACACGGGGATCCACAGCAGGGTGAGCCGAGCGGC
>JAICSZ010000422.1 GCA_025936615.1 Pedococcus sp.
CGGGCGCTGCACGGCCAGCAGGTCGCGGCGCCCTGAGCCCCCGGCGGGGGGTGGGAGAATGGGGGCGTGAGCGACCTCCAGTGTGCGGCCACCCTCGTCGTGGCGCGGCACGGCGACGCGGACTACGTCGAGAGCTGGTTCTCCGACGAGGGCGGCACGCTGACCGCAGCGGGCCGGCGCCAGGCCGAGCGTCTCGCGGAGTCGCTGGCGAGCCGCCGGATCGCCCGGGTGTGGAGCTCCGACAGCTCCCGCGCCGTGCAGACTGCCGAGATCGTCGCGGCTCGCCTCGACGTCGGCGTCGAGGTGCGCAAGCCGCTGCGCGAGGTCGACCTCGGTGACCTGCTGGGCAAGCCCTTCGACGTCGACCTGATCCACCAGGTCACCGACCAGTGGTATGCCGGCGACCTCCAGCCCGGCTTCCCCGGCGGCGAGAACGGCGAGCAGGTGATCGCCCGCTACCACGACCAGCTCGCCGAGATCGCCGACCTGCACCGCGGCGAGACCGTGCTGGTCTTCACCCACGGCGGTGTCATGTCGTTCGTGCTGCCCCGGATCGCAACCCCCGTGCGCAACGACCTGGTGGCCCGCGAGTTCCTGCCGAACTGCGAGCCGGCCGAGCTCGAGGTCGACGCCGACGGGGTCCGGGTGCTCAGCTGGCCGGGGACCAGCGACCGCGCGGTGGTGTGAGGGCGGAACTGCTCAGAAGAGCCGGTGCTCGCTGTTGTCGATGCCGCGCAGCTCGTCGTAGTCGAGGGTGACGCACCGGATGCCGCGGTCGGTGGCCAGGGTGCGCGCCTGGGGCTTGATCACCTGGGCGGCGAACACGCCGGTCACCGGCGCCAGGTGCGGGTCGCGGTTCATCAGCTCGAGGTACCGCGTCAGCTGCTCCACCCCGTCGATGTCACCGCGTCGCTTGATCTCCACCGCCACCGAGCCACCGACGCCGTCCTTGGCGAGGATGTCCACCGGACCGATCGCCGTCATGTACTCCCGCCGCACCAGGGTCCAGCCGTCGCCGAGGGTGTGGATGTGCTCGGCGAGCAGCTTCTGCAGGTGGGCCTCGACGCCGTCCTTGACCAGGCCCGGATCCACCCCAAGCTCGTGGCTGGAGTCGTGGAGCACCTCGTGGACGAGCACGCGCAGGCGGTCCTCCGACTTGGCGTGCTGCACCTGCCACACCGCCGTGACGCCCTCGGCCGCCTCGTGCTCCTGCGGCTCGACCTCGGCCATGGCACACGGCGGAGACATCCAGTTCAGCGGCTTGTAGGAGCCCCCGTCGGAGTGCACCAGCACCGAGCCGTCTGCCTTGACCACGAGCAGGCGGGTGGCCAGCGGCAGGTGGGCAGACAGCCGCCCGTCGTAGTCCACTGAGCACTTCGCAATCACCAGCCGCACGCGGCGCACTCTAATAGGCCGTTGCGCGGGGCTGCGCCTCGGCGCACACTCGTGGTGAGAGGTGGAGCAGCACATGCCGGTCGTCCTGGGCTACGCAGCAGGGTTCGCTGGACTCTGCGCCCTCGTCGCGTGCTTCGGGCGAGGGATCAACTGGGCGGTCACCGGAGAGGCGCCGCGCACCCTGCGACCCGCCCTGAACCGGCTCGACGCCTGGGTGGCCGCTCGCCGTCCCCAGCCCGAGCCGATCCCGCCGATCCTGCTCGCCCTGGAGCTCGACCGGCTCGCCCGCCACGTGCGCTTCGTCGACCAGTCGGACATGCCGAACAAGGCCGAGCGCCTGACCGCCGCCCGGCTGGCCTACGACCACGCGCTGCGCGACTACTGCCGGGCGGTCGACATCCCGGTGCCCATGGCCATCCGGGGGCTCTCACGCGAGCAGCGGTTCGACATGGAGTCGGCGCTGATCAGCGCCGGCCACGAGTGGTGAGCCACGGCCGACCCAGGTCGAGCGTGCAGGACGTGCTGACGTCCGGCGCCGACCACCAGCGCGTCGTGCACTGTCGACGCGCGCGGCGGGCGGCGTTCCGAGGTGACCCGCCCGGGTGGTGAGCCTCACGTCGGGCGGGTGACCACGCGGCATACCCGGTCTGGGAGACTCGCCCGCATGGCTCGCGAGTTCAGCAAGGTCGGCGTGATCGGTCTCGGCACCATGGGGGCCGGCATCGTCGAGGTGTTCGCCCGCAACGGCATCGACGTCTTCGCGGTGGAGGTCGACGACGCGGCGCTCGAGAAGGGCCGCGGGGTCCTCGAGCACTCCACCGGGCGGGCGGTGAGCCGCGGCAAGCTCACCGAGCAGGACCAGGCGGCGCTGCACGAGCGCGTCCACTTCACGTCCAGCATGGACGACCTCGCCGACTGCCAGCTCGTCGTCGAGGCGGTGCCGGAGCACCTGGACCTCAAGAAGGAGATCTTCGGCAAGCTCGACGCCGTCGTCGGGCCCGACGCCATCCTCGCCACCAACACCTCCAGCCTCCCGGTGACCGAGATCGCCGTGGCCACCGGCAACCCCCAGCGGGTCGTCGGCATGCACTTCGTCAACCCGGCTCCGGTCCTGCAGTTCGTGGAGGTCATCCGCACCGTCGTCACCGAGGACGAGGTCTTCGAGGACGTCAAGGCGCTCGCGCAGCGGCTCGGCAAGCAGCCTGTCGTGGTCGGCGACAAG
>JAICSZ010000253.1 GCA_025936615.1 Pedococcus sp.
GTCTTGTTGACGTCGTCGTCGTGGTGGGTGCTGATGTCCTGCACCCAGCGGACCGGCTCGTAGGGGAGCCGGAGCGACTCGAAGACCTCGTCGTAGAAGCCGTTCTCGCCGAGCAGCAGCTGGTGCACGATCCGCAGGAAGTCGCCGGACTGGGCGCCCTGGATGATGCGGTGGTCGTAGGTGCTGGTCAGGGTGAGGATCTTGGAGACGGCGTTGCGGTCGATGGTGTCGACGCTCGCGCCCTGCCACTCGGCGGGGTACTCCAGCGCGCCGACGCCGATGATCGTGCCCTGGCCCTCCATGAGCCGGGGGACCGAGTGCACGGTGCCGATGGTGCCGGGGTTGGTCAGGGAGATGGTGGTGCCCTGGAAGTCCTCGACGGTGAGCTTGCCGCCGCGGGCCTTGCGGACGACGTCCTCGTAGGCGCTCCAGAAGTGTGCGAAGTCCATCGCCTCGGCTGCCTTGATGCTCGGCACGAGCAGCTGGCGGGTGCCGTCGGGCTTGGCCACGTCGATGGCCAGGCCGAGGTTGATGTGGCCCGGGATGACGAGCGCGGGCTTCCCCTTCTCGTCGGTCGTGTAGCCGTTGTTCATCTCCGGCATCTGCCCCAGCGCCTTGACCAGCGCGTAGCCGATGATGTGGGTGAACGACACCTTGCCGCCCCGCGAGCGCTTCAGGTGGTTGTTGATGACGATGCGGTTGTCGATCAGCAGCTTCGCCGGCACCGCGCGCACGCTGGTCGCGGTGGGCACGTGCAGCGAGGACTCCATGTTGGTGACCACGCGGGCCGAGGCGCCGCGCAGCGGCTTGACCTCGTTGTCGCTGGTCGGCGTGGCCGACTTGGGCTTGTCGGGGTCCCGCGGGGTGGGCTGGTCCTTGGCCGGGGCAGTGGCCTGCTTGTCCTCCGGCTTGTCGGCGACGGCGGAGTCGGTCTTGGCGGCCGTGGCCTCGGGCTGGGACGACGGGGCGTCCGGCTTCGGGGCGGACGTCGCCGTGGCCTGCTGCGCGGCGTTGGGCGCCTCCGGCTGGCGCGACGGCGGGGCCTCGGAAGCGGCCCGGCGCGGGGTCGCGGGGCGCAGCGCGGCACCCTGGCTCGTGGCTGGCGCGGCGGCCTGGGGAGCCGCTGCCGGGGCGCTCTTGGGCGAGGCTCCGTTGGCTGCCCCGCCCTCGCCCGGCTGGTAGTCCTCGAAGAACGCCCACCACGCCTTGTCGACGGAGTTGCGGTCGTTCTTGTACTGCTCATACAGCTCGTCCACGAGCCACTCATTCGGCCCGAAGGCCGCCATGGGATCGCTGGTGGGGGACGGGTCCGGCACGGCGAATGCGCCTCTTTCGTGGTGCGTCGGGTCTTCCTCGGTTCAGGGTTCCCAGCCTAGCCCGCCGCACGAGCCACGGGTGAAGCGGGACCACGGTCCGTCGACCCGTCCCAGGGGCCCCAGATGCGCGTCGTGGGATGCCGAGTCGGCGGCGTGGCGCGCCCTTGGCACCCCCCCACAACCCAGACCAGTGAGGAGGGGTTCCTCCCCTCAACTGATGTCGCTGCGGACCGTCCGCCACGAGCCGAACCCGGCCAGCACCGCGGCGTAGCCGACGAGCACCAGGGCGGCCGCCCACCACACCAGCGGCTCAACCGCCCTGTCGCCCGAGGAGACCACCCCGGAGACCATCGCCTGCGTGGCCTGGGACGGGAGGTACGCCGCGATGTGCTCGCGACCCCAGTCCCAGAACGAGAGCCCGAACCCGGCCAGCGGCTCCACGATCCACGCGACGCCGACAGAGATGAGCAGCGCCGCGACCTGGTTGGGGATGAGGATGCCGGCGCCCAGCCCGATGAGCGCCCACAGCCCCAGGACGAGCAGGCTCAGGGCGAGCGTGCGGTACACCTCGCTGGTCGGGAACGGCTCGAACCCGCGGGCGTTGAGCACGATCGCCCCGGCGATGACCGAACCGACCAGGGAGATCAGCCCGTAGATGGCGCCGATGCCCAGCAGGGCGATCACCTTGGCGCCCATGACCTTGGCGCGCTTGGGCGTGCCCAGGAAGGTGCTGGTGATCGTCTTGTGGCGGTACTCGCTGCCGATCTGCATGATCCCGATGACCAGGGTCAGCAGGTAGCCGACCTGCAGGCCTCCGGTGTACACGCTGTTGGCCACCTGCTCCGGCGTGCCGGTGGGGATGCCCTGCGCCTGCGCCTGCGGCGACGGCGGCTGGGTGAGCAGGAAGCCGAAGAGCACGGCGAGGCCCGCCCCCGCCACGAACATCGCGATGGCCATGCCCCACCACATCCGGGTGGTGAAGAACTTGCGCAGCTCGGCCCTGATTGCGGCGCTCATCCGTTGGCCCCTTCCTGCGCAGCGATGGAATCTCGTTCGGTCGGGGCGTCACCCGGGACCTCGTGCGGAGCCCCCTCGCCGAGGTTGCGGTTGGTGCCCTCGGTCAGCTCGAAGAACAACGCCTCGAGGTCGGTGGTGGCGTGCCGCAGCTCGTAGACCGGCAGCCCGGCCCGAAGCGCGACGTCGCCGATGAGCCGCAGGTCGGAGGTGTCGGCGTAGAGCGCCTGGTCCTCCTGCCGGCTCGTCACGTCGGCCACCCGCAGCGCCCCCGCGAGCGCGTCGAGGTCGCTGGTGCGCACGATGGTGCGGGCTTCGCCGTGCAGGTCCGCCATCGCGCCCTGCTTGACCAGGCGGCCGTTGGAGATGATCACGACGTCGTCGACGGTCTGCTCCACCTCCTGGAGCATGTGGCTGGAGATCAGGACCGTCTTGCCCTGGGTGGACAGGTGGCGCAGGAACCCGCGCAGCCACCGGATGCCCTCGGGGTCGAGGCCGTTGGCCGGCTCGTCGAGGATCAGCACCTGGGGGTCGCCGAGCATGGCGGCGGCCAGGCCGAGCCGCTGGCGCATGCCCATGGAGTAGCCGCCGGCCCGCTTGCGCGCGGCCGCCGGGATCCCCACCAGCTCGAGCATCTCGTCGACGCGTGCGGTGCCCACGCCGGCCGTGTCGGCCAGCACCCGCAGGTGGTCGCGGCCGGTGCGGCCGGGGTGGAAGTTGGTCGCCTCGAGCGCCGAGCCCACGAGGGCCATCGGCTGGGCGATGTCGTGGTAGCGCTGGCCCCCGATGGTGGCCGACCCCCCGGTCGGCCGGACCAGCCCCAGCAGCATGCGCAGGGTGGTCGTCTTGCCTGCGCCGTTCGGGCCGAGGAAGCCGGTGATCCGGCCCGGCTCGACGGTGAAGGTCAGGTTGTCGACCGCCGTGAAGCTGCCGAACCGCTTGGTCAGGTCGCGCACCTCGATGCGTGCGCCCTGGTCGGTCGTCATGGAATGGCCCCCAGCTCGGTTCGCATGGCGGGCATCCTCTCAACCCACGCCACGTGAGGGTCAACCGGGTTAAGGGCCGGCGGGGGCCGGCGCTCACTCATGATTTGCATGGGTCAGCTCCGGGTCACCTCCGGGTCGGGTCGGGGTTCGGCTCCTGGGTTCGGCTCCTGGGCTGGGCTCCTGGGCTCGGCGCCGGCTTGGTGGCGAGCGGGCAACCAACGGCGTTGGTATGCCGCCGGGCCGGGCACGCGGCATACCAACGCCGTTGGCGTCGTCCACCTAGGATGGCCGGACTATGACCGAGTGGTTGCTGGTCCTGGCCGGCGTCGGGCTGACTATCGGCACCGCCCTGTTCGTGGCCACCGAGTTCAGCCTGGTCGCCCTCGACCGCCCCACCGTGCAGCGGGCCGTCGACGAGGGCGACCCGGGTGCGGGGATGGTGCTCGCCTCGCTGCGCCGGCTGTCGACCCAGCTGTCCGCCGCGCAGGTCGGGATCACGCTGACCACGCTGGTCCTGGGCTTCATCGCCACCCCGTCCCTGGGCAAGCTCCTGCGCGCGCCGGTCGGCGCCCTCGGCCTCGCCGGCACGGCCCGCGACTCGGTGGCGGACGCGGTGGCGCTGCTGGTCGCGACGGTGTTCTCGATGGTGTTCGGCGAGCTGCTGCCGCAGTTCCTCGGGATCTCCGCGCCGCTCGCGACGGCCAAGGTGGTGGCCCCCCCGGTCCGCTGGTTCGCCATGGCGGCGCGGCCGCTGATCTGGCTGTTCAACGGGTCGGCCAACCTCGTGCTCCAGGCCCTGTCCATCACCCCGCGGGAGGAGCTGTCCGGCGCCCGGACCCCGCAGGAGCTCGCCTCGCTGGTCCGCCGGTCCGCCGAGGCCGGCACGCTGGGCGTGGGCACCGCGAGGCTGGTGACGCGCTCGCTCATCTTCGGCGAGCAGACGGCGGCCGACGTGATGAGCCCCCGCGCGAGGGCCACCTCGATCGAGCGGACCGCGA
>JAICSZ010000436.1 GCA_025936615.1 Pedococcus sp.
GAAGGTGAGGTGGGAACACGCGGGACAACGCGGCATACCGACGCTCGAACTGGGAGGTGCGTCCCGCGGAGGTGAGCTGGCCGGACCAGAAGAGGTGCTCGAGGGCGCTCTTGACGAGGGACCAGTTCCAGCCCCACTCGTCACGCTGGCGGGGCAGGTCGTGCTCGAGCGCCGCCTCGACCTGGCGCGAAGTCAGCGGCCCACGTTGCTCGACCTCGGCCCGCACTGCCTCCACCAGCTCGGGGTGGTCGCGCGCCACGCGCTGCATGCCGCCCCACGACTCGGTGAGCGCGCGCTGCATGCGGAAGTCGAGCAGTGGCCACGTCGTGGGCGGGATGAGGCTGGCCTCGTGCGCCCAGTACTCGACGAGCCGCCGCGGCGCCCGGTCACGGGCGCGGTCGAGCACGGCGGTGTCATACGGGCCGAGCCGGGAGAAGAACGGCAGGTACTGGCTGCGGGTGAGGACGTTGACGCTGTCGATCTGGACCACCTGCACGCGGTCGACGACCCGCTGGAGGTGCCGCGCGGTCGCCTGCCATGGAGCCGGCTTGGGGTCGCAGAATCCCTGTGCCGCCAAGGCGATTCGCCGCGCCTGGGCGCGGGTGAGCCGGACGGGAGCGACCCCGGTCATTCGCCGGGTTCGAGGAGGTTCTCGCGGACGGCGTACATGGCCGCCTCCATGCGCGAGTGCAGCTGGAGCTTCTCGAGGATGTTGCGGACGTGGTTCTTGACGGTGTTCTCGGAGATGAACAGCTGGTGCGCGATCTCCTTGTTGGCCATACCCCTGGCCACCAGACGCAGCACCTCGAGCTCACGCTCGGTCAGGCGCGGCGCCGTGACGCTGGATGGCCGGTCGCCCTGGCGCCGGCTCATCTGGGCGAACTCGGCCAGCAGCTTGGAGGCCATCGACGGCGAGATGAGGGAGTCCCCGTTGTGGACCGCGCGCACGCCGTCGGCGATCTCCTCCCCCGGCACGTCCTTGAGCAGGTACCCGTTGGCCCCCGCCTTGACCGCCTCGTAGAGGTCGGACTCCTCGTCGGACATGGTGAGCATGATGATCTTGGTCGACGGCACGAGCGCCTTGATCCGCTGGCAGGCCTCGATGCCGGACGTGTGCGGCATGCGGACGTCCATGAGGACCACGTCGGGGAGCAGCTCGACGGTGCGCTCGACAGCTTCCTTGCCGTCGCCCGCCTCGCCGACGATGTCGATGTCGTCGTCCTGCGAGACCACCATCTGGAGCCCACGTCGATAGAGCACGTGGTCGTCCGCAATGACGACCCGGATCGGCTCAGCGCCGATCCGCCCCTGCGCCTCAGTGCTCACGCGCACATACTGTCACGGCGCAGGGACCTCGCGGAGTCGACGGGAGCGGCTTTGTCCAGCTCGGCTGGCCCTACTCGCGCTCGAGCTTGAGGTGGATCACGCCGTAGGACCAACCGCGGCGCCGGTAGACGACGCTCGGCTGGTCGGTGTCCTCGTCGTGGTAGAGGTAGAAGTCGTGCCCGATGAGCTCCAGGTCGCGCACCGCCTGGTCGAGGCTCATGGGAGTGGTCGCGTGGACCTTCTCGCGCACCTCGATGGGCGAGTTGCCCTGCTCTCCGAAGCGGTCACCGTCGAAGGACTCATCGGCGAGCGCGCCCTCAGGGGGCAGGCCGTCCTGCGGGGTGATCCGCGCGGTCGCCTCGGCGACGGACTCCGGCACACGTCGGCCGCGGTGGACGCGCCGCCGGTCCTGCGCACGGCGCAGCCGCTCCATGAGCTTGTCGAGGGCCACGTCGAGCGCGGCGTACTTGTCGTCAAGGCATGCCTCGGCCCGCACGATGGGGCCCTTCATGTGGCACGTGATCTCCACCCGGTCGCAGGCCTTCGCCTGCCGCTTGTTGGGCTCGTGGCTGACGACCACGTCGATGCGCTGGATGCGCGGCGCGAGCTGGGGAACCTTCGCCAGCTTGTCGTCGAGGTGGGCACGGAATCGGTCAGAGATCTGCGTGTGGCGTCCAGTGACGACAATCTCCACGGTGTCCTCCATGGTTTCGGCGGATGCGAGAAGCGGGCGCGCGAGGCCCGTGGAGTTCAGCCGCGGCACCACCCCGACCGTGGCGTGGAGCTGGGCCCGGCTCCCTGCTGCAGAGCGCCGAACGGACCGCGTCCTCGGTGCCCTGGTGACGTGTACTGCACGTGGGCCAGGGGGGCCATACCCCGACGGTAGACCACGGTTGGTCTTCGCGACACCCGGCCCCGGTCAAGGTTCACCCAGCGGCGCCTGGGGTTCTCTTGGGACGACTCGACCGGCGCTGCGTGGCGCACACCGTCGCGGCCACGACCGAGCTTGCGCCGCTGGCTCCTAGGGCTCGCGCGGTCTCGACGAGGGTGGCACCGGTGGTGAGGACGTCGTCGACCACGACGCACGCCGCTCCCGCTACTACGTGCTCCCAGCGCGGCCGGACCACCATCGAGTGCTCGAGGTTGAC
>JAICSZ010000219.1 GCA_025936615.1 Pedococcus sp.
AGGAAGCAGCGGCACTGAGCCGGGGCCACCCTGTCCACGGGCGCGGATAGGGTGCACCGGTGCCCCCGACCCCCGCCCGCGCCGAGAAGCCACCGGTGCGCGCGGTGCTGGCGACCGCGGTCGCGGCGCTCGGCGGCCAGGAGCGGACCGGCCAGATCGAGATGGCCGAGGCCGTCGGCGAGGCCATGGCCGAGGGCCGTCACCTCGTCGTCCAGGCCGGCACCGGCACCGGCAAGTCGCTGGCCTACCTCGTGCCCGCCCTGCTCCACGACGAGCGCGTCGTGGTCGCGACCGCGACCCTGGCGCTCCAGCACCAGCTGGTCGAGCGGGACATCCCGCGACTCGTCGAGGCCGTGGGCGCCACGCACCCGAGCATCGACGCGTCGTACGCCGTGCTGAAGGGCCGCTCCAACTACGCCTGCCTGCATAGGGTCCGCGAGGGGGTGCCCGACGACCAGGGCGCGCTCGTCGACCTGCCCACCGGGTCCATCGGCAGCGAGGTGCTCGCGCTCCGCTCCTGGGCCGAGGAGCAGGCGACGGCCCAGGGCCCGGGCGACCGCGACTCCGCGCCCAAGCACACCGACCGGGTGTGGCGCCAGGTGTCGGTCAACCACCGCGAGTGCCTCGGCGCCACGAAGTGCCCGTTCGGCCAGGAGTGCTTCGCCGAGCGCGCCAAGGAGAAGGCCGCCCAGTCCCAGCTGATCGTCACCAACCACTCGCTGCTGGCCATCGACGCCATCGAGGGCGTCCCGATGATCCCCGAGTACGACGTCGTGGTGATCGACGAGGCCCACGAGCTGGCGGCCCGGGTCACCCAGGCGGCCACCGACGAGCTGTCCGTGCCGGAGGTGGAGCGCGCCGCCCGGCGCGCCCAGCGGCACGTCGAGGGGCTCGAGGCCGACGACCTCGCCGACGCGGGGGACGCGCTCAGCGGCGCCATCGACGCGTGCGAGCCGGGCCGCCTGGACACGTACCCGACGGCGCTGGCCGACGCACTGGTGCTGGTCCGCGACGCGGCCCGCTCGCTGCTGTCGGCCTTCCCCAAGGAGACCGGCGACGGCGAGGGCGACGCCGCGCGCACCCAGGCCCGGGCGGCGGTGCAGGACATCCACGCCCACGCCGACCGGATCGCGGCGCACACCGAGTCCGACGTCGTCTGGCTGGCCGAGCGGGACCGCAGCCGCGGTGGTGACCAGCTCTGCGTCGCCCCCCTGCAGGTCTGGGGACCGCTGCGCGACCGGCTGCTCGGCCACAAGACGGTGGTGCTCACCAGCGCGACGCTGATGCTCGGCGGCGACTTCGCCTCGGTGGCCACGTCGTTGGGGCTGAGGCCGGCCGAACGCGTCGATCACTCGCTGGAGGAGGCGCCCGGTGACGTGCCGACCGAGCGGGATCCCGAGGACGACTCGCTGCCCTGGCGCGGCATCGACGTCGGGTCGCCGTTCGACTACGCACGCCAGGCGATCCTCTACGTCGCCAGGCACCTGCCGCCGCCGGGCCGCGACGGCCTGGGCCCGGCGCAGGTCGACGAGATCGTGGATCTCGTCGACGCCGCGGACGGACGCACCCTCGGGCTGTTCTCGAGCCGCCGAGCCGCGGAGGCGGCCGCCGAGGCCGTGCGGGGCCGGCTGCCGCACCTGACGATCCTGGCGCAGGGGGAGGCCCAGCTGCCCGAGCTGGCGCGGCTGTTCACCGAGGACCCGCACACCTGTCTGTTCGGGACGCTGAGCCTGTGGCAGGGACTCGACGTGCCGGGGGACACCTGCCAGCTGGTCCTCGTCGACCGGATCCCGTTCCCCCGGCCGGACGACCCGCTGATGTCGGCGCGGCAGCAGGCGGCGGACCGCTCCGGTGGGAACGGCTTCATGCAGGTCGCGGCCACCCACGCGGCGCTGCTCCTGGCGCAGGGCACCGGTCGCCTGATCCGCACGACGAGCGACCGCGGAGTGGTGGCGATCCTGGACCCGCGCCTGGTGACCGCCCGCTACGGCAGCTTCCTGCGGGCGTCCCTGCCACCGATGTGGTCGACGACCGAGCGGGAGGTGGTCCTGTCGGCGCTGCGCAGGCTCGCCTCGTGACCCGCGCGCTGGGAGGATGTGCGCCATGGGGAGCAGCTACGTCGTCAGTGACGTGCACGGCCACCTCGACGAGCTGCGCGCGGTGCTGTCGGACGCCGGTCTCGCCGAGGGCGACCGATGGGTGGGCGGCCCGTCGGGCGACGACGCGTTGTGGGTCCTGGGAGACCTCACCGACCGTGGCCCGGACGGCATCGGGGTGCTGCGGCTGGTCCGCTCGCTGCAGGAGCAGGCGCCCGAGCGGGTCACGATGCTGCTGGGCAACCACGAGGCGCTGATGCTGGGGGAGAAGCTCTTCCCCGACAGCCGGTTCTCCGGGGTCTGGCTCGTCAACGGCGGCCGCTTCACCGACCAGGAGGCGCTCACCGACGAGGACGTCGCCTGGCTGCGGTCCCTGCCCGCGATGGCTCTCGTCGGCGAGGACCTGCTCGTGCACTCGGACACGACCGACTACCTCTGCTGGGGCAGCAGCGTCGAGCAGGTGAACGCGACCGTGGCCGACCTCCTCGGTGGTCGAGACGTCGACCAGCTCTTCGACGTCTTCGCCACGTTGACCTCTCGCTACGACTACCTGGGTCCGCAGGGCCCGCTCGCCGCACGGCGGATGCTCGACACCTTCGGCGGCAGCCGGCTGGTGCACGGCCACAGCATCATCGCCAGCCTCACCGGGACTCCCTCGGCGCAGACCACCGAGGCGCTGTCCTACGCCGACGGCCTGGTGCTCGACATCGACGGTGGCAGGTACGACGGCGGGCCGCTGCTGCTGGTCCGCCTGTCCTGACGTCCGGCCCGCCCGCCCACCCTCCTTCTCGCCGAGGGGTCACCTGGTCAGGCCCATCGTCGGCGTGTCGCGGAGGAAGCGACCCCTCAACGCACCGCCCGGGCGCTGAACATCGTCACCTCGCCGTCGTTCCTCGACGAGGTCCCCGCGTTGCCGAGGTCGAGGTCGACATCCGCCACCGTGCTGCCCCGGAACGGGTAGCGGTGCGTCGCGTTGCCGTGCCGGTCGAGCCGGAACGGGTGCACGCGCAGGCTCCCGTCGGTCCCGATCACCACGACCCGCGCGACCGAGCCGCGTGCCGTGTCGGCCATGTCGACCCGCACCTGCAGCCGTGAGTCGCCGGCCAGGCTGCTACCCGGCCGGAACCGGATGAAGTCGCGGGACAGGTGGTTCAGCTGCGTCACCCAGGCGCCGGTGCCCGGGTGCGCGGCCGAGAGCACGAAGACCTTCCCGGTGGTGGCGGCAGGATATCCGCGCCCCTCCCGGAAGTAGTGCCGGGGACTGCGGCTCCACGTCCCGAAGGCGCGGAACGCCGCCGTGACGCTGGTACGACGCGAGCCCAGCGTCCGGCGCAGCGCCTCCATCGACGACACCGTCGCGGCTCGCTGCCACACGCCTCGGACGACGGTCACGTCGTCGGAGCGGCCGGGTCCGGACCACTCGCTCAGGAACCGCCAGAAGATCCACGCGCCGTAGTCGAACGACGTCAGCGGGACGTCCGGATAGGTCAGCGGGCTCTCGACCAGGTACTGCCGGTTGTCGTTGATCCGGTCGTAGACCTCGTCCTCCATCCACGCGGCGGTGCCCTCCATGAGCCAGTCCGCCCTGTTCCAGTTGTAGGCGTACTGGACGGCGTGGAAGAACTCGTGCGCGGCGGTGACCTCGAGGTTCTGCGTGGGGGTGTGGCGGGTGCCGAACTGAGCCGCGCTGTAGTCGTTGTCCAGCACGCAGTAGGCGTACGTCGACCGGACCGACGTCAGCTGCGGGTCGTCGCTGGTGCAGTAGCCGTAGAGCCATTGCGGCCCGATGTCGGCGAGGTAGACGTCGAGCTGGTCGCTCCCCCCGTTCTCGGGTGCGGCCGCGTCGGACAGCGGGGCTCGGTAGCCGAGCCCGGTCACCTCGACGTCGTACACGTGCTCCATGACGCGCAGCGTGCGGTCGACCTGGTCCGGGTACCCGTTCCCGTCCTCGTCCAGGGGGTCCGTCCGGTGCTCGCCGGTCTGGACCCAGTGCACGCAGACGTGCACCCCGCACAGGCGGTACGTGGTGGCGGCGCCGTAGTCGGGGGCTGCGATGCCATCGTTGCCGTCGTCGCTGGGTCCGGTCCCGTCCGTCGGCCGGGCGAGGACGGCCCGTGCCTGCCGGCGCAGGGTGAGGGTGGGCAGGTCATGGGCCTGTCGTGCCAGGTCGCGCAGCACCATCGTGGCGTCACGACCGTGGGCGGGGTGGGCGACTCCGCCGCGGTGCCGCGCGAACAGTGCCTTGGCGTCGTCGAGAGCAGCTCGCGCCCGCGTGGCCCGCGCGTGGGTGCTGCCACGCGCACCCTCGGTGGCGGTGACGGACGAGCCCAGCGGTCGTGCCGTCGCGGCGGTCGGCACCAGCCCGACGGCGGCGAACCCGGTGGCGAGGACGGTGGCGAGTCCGGCCGCAAGAAGGCGAGGTGTCACGAGCTCCCTGACGTCGAGGCGAATGCGGCCTCAAGCGTAGGGCACGTTGTCCCAGTAACGCCCGATTCGTACCAATCGGCGTGGCGATGGCTTCGGGGGTCGCTACATCCGGCGCAGCACCGCAGTGACCTTGCCGAGGATGGTGGCGTCCGTCCCGTCGATGGGCTCGTACGCGGCGTTGTGCGGCAGCA
>JAICSZ010000245.1 GCA_025936615.1 Pedococcus sp.
ACGTCATGGCGCAGCTCGACGTGGAGGAGTCGATGCTCGACCGGATCGAGGAGCGCACCGAGGCCCTGCGCGACGACCCGCTGCTGCCTCCCGAGCGCCCGGAAGGCGAGTGCGAGCACCTGGCCGCCCACCACGACCGGTTCGTCCCACCGACGACACCGCACGGCTGCGAGGAGTGCCTCGCCGTGGGCGACACGTGGGTGCACCTGCGGTTGTGCCTGGACTGTGGACACGTCGGCTGCTGCGACTCCTCGCCCAACCGGCACGCGAGCGCGCACTTCCGCGACGTGGGCCACCCGGTCATGCGGAGCTTCGAGCCGGGCGAGGCGTGGCGCTGGTGCTTCGTCGACGAGCGGCTCGGTTGAGCCGACAGGCGACCGTATGCCGTGTGGTCACGGGCGGCATGCGGCTAGCCTTCGCGTCGTGACCGTCTCGATCGTCCTCGCCTCAGCGTCCCCGGCCCGCAAGAGGCTGCTGCGTGCTGCCGGCATCGAGCCGAGCATCGTGGTCAGCGCGGTGGACGAGGAGGCAGTGACCGTGAGGGCCCGGGAGACCTATGGCGAGCTGGCTGCCGAGGACGTGGCACTGCTCCTGGCGCGGGCCAAGGCCGAGGACGTCGCTGGCCAGGTCGCCCACGCCGTGGTGGTCGGCTGCGACTCGGTGCTCGAGCTCGACGGCGAGGTCCACGGCAAGCCGGCCTCGGCCGAGGAGGCGCTGGCCCGCTGGCAGCAGATGAGCGGCTCCTCCGGCGTGCTCCACACGGGCCACTGGGTGGTGGACACGCGTGAGGACGACGACGGGGGCACCGGCGCCACCCTGGGTGCAACCGCCTCGACGACGGTCCACTTCGCACGCCTCGACGACGCCGAGATCGAGGCCTACGTCGCCACCGGCGAGCCGCTCCGGGTGGCTGGTGCGTTCACCCTCGACGGGATCGGCGGCGCCTACGTCACCGGCATCGAGGGTGACCCGAGCAACGTCGTGGGCCTGTCACTGCCGCTGCTGCGCGACCTGCTCGGCGACCTGGACATCCCCTGGCACGAACTGCGCGCCCCCGGTCTGCCCACCTGAACCGCGAGGGGCTAGACCGGCGGGATGTCGCGGCGCTTGGTGGCGAAGTGGCGCTCCCGGTGCTTCGCGTAGCGCAGCCGCAGCAGCAGCTCGGCGCGCAGGTCGTCGGCCTCGACGACCTGGTCGAGGACGAGGTCGGCCGCCAGCCGTTCGAGGTCCACGTCCTGCTCGTACTCGCGCCGCTTCTCCTGGACGTAGGCATCGCGCGCCTCGGCGCCCTGCTCGGCCTCGACGGCCGCGATCTTGTTGGCGTACACGGCATTGACCGCCGCCTCGGGGCCCATGACCGCGATCCGCGCCGTGGGCAGCGCGATGGTGGCGTCCGGCGCGAAGCCCGGCCCACCCATGGCGTAGAGCCCGGCACCGTATGCCTTGCGGACGATGACGCAGAACTGCGGGACGGTCGCCGACGACACGGCCGAGACCATCTTGGCGCCGTGCCGGATGATGCCACCGCGCTCGACCTCGGAGCCGATCATGAACCCGGGCACGTCTGCGAGGTAGACCAGCGGGATCGAGTAGGCGTCGCACAGCCAGATGAAGCGCGCCGCCTTGTCGGCGGAGTCGGTGAACAGCACGCCACCCTTGGCCGCAGAGTTGTTGGCGACGATGCCGACGGTCTCCCCGGCCATCCGCCCGAACCCGATGACGAGCTCCGGGGCGAACAGCGGCTTGACCTCGAAGAACGACTCGTCGTCGACCAGGCCGTCGATCACCTCGTGGATGTCGAACGGCTGGCTCTCGCGCTCGGGCACCGTGTGCCGGGTGAGCGGGCGCGCCGGCTCCTCTGGTGCGTAGGTCGGCAGCTCCGTGTGCCAGGAGGTCGGCAGGTAGGAGAAGTAGAGCTTGGCGAGCTCGATGGCCTCGGCGTCGTCGGAGACGAGCAGGTCACCGACCCCCGAGACGGTGCAGTGCATCCGCGCGCCACCCATCTCCTCGAGCGAGACCGTCTCCCCCACGACCATCTCCGCCATGCGTGGGCTGCCGAGGTACATGGACGCGTTGCCCTCGACCATGATCACGAGGTCGGTGAAGCTCGGGATGTAGGCGCCGCCTGCAGCACTCGGCCCGAACAGGCAGCAGACCTGTGGCACCTTGCCCGACAGCGCGACCTGGTTGTGGAAGATGCGGCCGGCGCCGCGACGGCCGGGGAACATCTCGACCTGGTCGGTGATGCGGGCGCCTGCGGAGTCGACGAACCAGAAGACCGGGAGCTCCTCGCGCAACGCCATCTCGGTGGCGCGCACGATCTTCTCGACGGTGCGCGAGCCCCACGACCCGGCCTTGACCGTGGGGTCGTTGGCGATGACGATCGCCGACCGCCCGTCGACCGTGCCGCGTCCGGTGACGACGCCGTCCGCCGGCAGTCCCTGCACCATCGAGTTGGCGTAGCGCCCGTCCTCGACGAACGAGCCCTCGTCGAACAGCAGCGCGATCCGGTCGCGGACGTACATCTTGCCCTGCGAGTCGAGCTTTGCCTTCGCCTTCTCCGGCGGGGTGCCGGAGGCGGAGTGTGCCGCGGCGAGACGCTCGCGGACGTCGGTCACCTTGGCGTCGGTGCCCGAGTCGGGACCGACGGCGAACGGAGCGCGTGGGGAACCGGGCCTGGGGGCGGGAGGGGTCACCGGCCCACCCTCTCGCACTTCGCTCGCTGAGCTGTCGACGGCCATGGTGCTCAGGCGGTGGGCAGGCCGAGGTTGCGGGCGATGACCATCCGCTGCACCTCCGAGGTGCCCTCGCCGATCTCGAGGATCTTGGCGTCTCGGTAGAACCGCGCGACCGGGTACTCCTCCATGAACCCGTTGCCGCCGAACACCTGGGTGGCGATGCGGGTCGCCGTGACGGCGGCCTCCGTGGAGTAGAGCTTGCAGATCGCCGCGGCCTGCTTGACCTCGGCGACCGAACGTCGGCCCTGCTCGAGCTCGTCCTTGAGCCAGGCCGCCTTGTAGGTCAGCTGCCGGGACGCCTCGACCATGACGGCGAGGTCGGCGATCTGGAAGGACACGCCCTGGTTGACGCCGATCGGCTTGCCGAACGCCTTGCGCGTCTTGGCGTACTCGGTGGTCTCCTCGAGCATCCGCTGGCTCATGCCGACCGCGAGCGCGGAGATGGCGACCCGGCCGTCGTCGAGGGTCTTGAGGAACTGCTTGAAGCCGTCACCCTGGCCCCCGAGCAGGTTGGAGGCGGGGACCCGGCAGTCCTCGAAGGTCAGCCCGTGGGTGTCGGACGCGTGCCACCCGAGCTTGTCGTAGGCAGGCTCGACCGTGAAACCCGGTGTCCCGGAAGGGATCATGATCGCGCTGATCTCGGCTCGGCCGTCGTCGGCGGTGCCGGTTCGCGCGGTGACGGTGACGACCGAGGTGATGTCGGTGCCGGAGTTGGTGATGAACGCCTTGGCCCCGTTGACGACCCACTCGTCGCCGTCGCGGACGGCCTTGGTGCGGGTCGCGCCCGCGTCGGAGCCGGCGTCGGGCTCGGTCAGGCCGAAGCCGGCGAGTGCCCGTCCGGCGACGAGGTCGGGCAGGAAGCGCTCCTTCTGTTCCGTCGTGCCGTAGGTCAGGATCGGGTTGATGCCCAGGCCGACCCCCGCCGACAGCGTGATCCCGATCGACTGGTCGACCCGGCCCAGCTCCTCGATGGCGACGCACAGCGAGGTGAAGTCGCCCTCGTCACCCATGCCACCGAACTCCTCCGGCACGACCAGGCCGAACAACCCGAGCTCGCCCATCTTGGGCACGAGGTCGCTCGGGAAGTGGTGGTCCTTGTCCCACGCGGCGATGTGCGGCTCGACCTCGGCCTCGGCGAACTCCCGAACCACCTTGCGGAAGTCCTCGTGCTCCTTGCTCAGCTCAAACATGCGCGCAGCTCCCAGTACTTGACGTTGACGTAAACGTAAGGCAATACTCGCCGGTATGCCAACCTCGACTGCGACCGAGGTCCGCGAGACGTGGACCATCCGCGAGGTCGCCGAGGACTTCGGGGTCACCCACCGCACCGTGCGGCACTACGAGGACCTCGGGCTCATCACCCCCGAGCGCCGCGGCACCCAGCGGGTCTACCACCGGCGGGACCGCACCAGGCTCAACCTCATCCTGCGCGGCAAGCGGCTCGGGTTCCCCCTGGAGGAGATCCGCACGATCATCGACCTCTACGACCGGCCGCGCGGCAAGGCCAGCCAGCTCGAGTACGTCCTCGGGCAGATCGACGAGCGCCGCACCGATCTCGAGCAGCGGCGTCGCGACCTCGAGGACGCCCTCACCGAGCTCGGCCAGTTCGAGCGCCGCTGCAGGGACGAACTCTCGGCACTGGGCTGACCCGAAGCTCTTGATGACCCACACACTCGAGCGGGACGACGGGCCCAGGACGCGCTGGTCCGC
>JAICSZ010000246.1 GCA_025936615.1 Pedococcus sp.
CTAGGTCAGTGCCAGAGGGCAGCAACGAGGACGTTGAGCACTCCCAGACCGCCAGCCGCCTGGACCAGGCCCTTGGCATCGGAGCCCTTCCTGGCCCGGGACCGGGAGATCTCGAGGCACGCGACGGCCGCGATGGCGACGACCAGCTTGACCCCGATCTTGGGGTTGTTGACGTGCTTGTCGAGGGAGTCCACCCCCTCTGCCAGCCCGACCAGCACAAGCCCCGTGACCACCTGGGCCCGCGCACCCCACACCATCACCTCGGCCGAGGCGAGGCCGCGGGTGAAGGCGAACCAGCCACCGACGAGGGCAGCCATGCCCAGGAGGTGGAGCACGACGACGAGGTTGTAGACGAAGTCCATGGCCACACCCTAGGCGGCCGCACCTCAGAGCAGCCGGCGCCCCATGGCCCACGCCGTGAGCTCGTGACGCGACGACAGCTGGAGCTTGCGCAGCACCGAGGAGACGTGTGTCTCAACGGTTTTCACCGAGATGAACAGCTCCTTCGCGACCTCCTTGTACTGGTAGCCGCGGGCGATGAGCCTCATCACCTCGCGTTCGCGGGCGGAGAGCCGGTCGAGCTCCTCGTCGACCTCGGCGATCTCGCCGGCCGATGCCCCGAACGCGTCGAGGACGAAGCCGGCCAGCCGTGGCGAGAACACCGCGTCTCCGTCGGCCACGCGCCGGATCGCCCGGGTCAGGTCGGTCGCGCTGATGGTCTTGGTGACGTACCCGCGCGCGCCCGCCCGGATCACGGCGATGACGTCCTCGGCCGAGTCGGACACCGACAGGGCGAGGAAGCGAACCGGCTGCTTGTCGTCGGTCTCCAGGCCATGGCAGCCGTGCAGCACGTCGACACCCCCGTGGCCGTTGCCTCCGGGCAGGTGCACGTCGAGCAGGACCACGGCGGGGCGGGTCTGGCGGATCAGCGCGACGGCGCTGTCCACGTCGGGCGCCTCGCCGACGATGTTGACCGCATCGCCGATCTCGGCGCGGACCCCTGAGCGGAACATCCGGTGGTCGTCCACCAGCACCACGTCGACGGGTTTGGGGTCAGGCATGCTCACGGGTCTCCTCCGGGGCGCTGCTGGGTGTGGGGGTGGGTGGTTCCTTGGTGCCGTTCTGCGCCGGCGCGGGCAGGGTGAGCGCGACCTCGGTGCCGTGCTCGAGGCGGCGGAGCCTGGCTTCCCCCCCGTGCCGCTGCATGCGACCCAGGATCGAGTGCCGCACCCCCAGTCGGTCCTGCGGCACCTCGTCGAGGTCGAAGCCGGGGCCGTGGTCGCGCACGAACGCCTCCACCCCGTTGGGCCCCACCTCGAGGTACACGGACACGGGAGGCGCGCCGTGGCGCACGGCGTTGAGCAGCGACTCGCGCACCGCCCTCACCAGGGCCACCCCGCCGTCGTCGAGCGGCCGGTCGCCGGTGGCGACCACGTCGATCGGCGTGCCGTGCACGTCCTCGACGTCGTGGGCAACCTCGCTGACGGCGGCGGCGAGGGTCGCGTCCGAACCGGGCGGACCGGCATACAGCCACGAGCGCAGCTCGCGCTCCTGGGCGCGGGCCAGCTGGGTCACGGCGCCGGCGTCGCCGGCCTTGCGCTGGATCAGGGCCAGGGTCTGCAGCACCGAGTCGTGCAGGTGGGCGGCGATGTCGGCGCGCTCGGTCGCGCGGATCCGCTCGGTCTGCTCGTGGCGGAAGTCGGCCCACAACCGCAGGCCCCACGGCGCGGCGACGAGGACCACGCCCGCGAGCACCGCCAACACCGCGGCACCGATGTCCCAGATGGCCGCGAGCGACTTGCCCCGGGTGGCGAGGATGACCAAGCCGCTCAGGGCCAGGACCCCGCCGAACGCCAGCCGGGCCACGCTGAAGCGCCGCGGCCCCTCGGAGGAGCCCAGCCAGCGGCCGCGCTCTGCGTCGTCGAGCTGCGACCACGCGATGACGGCTCCCACCGCCACGACGAGCAGGGGCAGCAGGATGCCGAGGCGGGCGTTGAGCCCGGCGCTCTGGGCCACCACCACGAGGCCGACGAAGAGCAGCACGCCGCCGATGAGCAGGATCCTCGTGGCGTCCCGCTCCCCCTCCGTGGGCGTCGGTGACGCGGGTGCCTCGCCGGCCCGTGCCAGTGACTGCGCATCGGCGGGGTCGACGAGCCGGCGCCCGTCGCGCGTGACCCCGTCGAGGGTCTGCGGCGACAGCGCCCACAGGAAGACGTAGGCGACCAGCCCGGCACCCGTCGGGAAGCAGAGCAGGACGAAGCCGATCCGCACCAGGCGCACGTTCCAGCCCAGGTGCTCGGCCAGGCCGGCAGCGACGCCGGCGATCACCTTGCCCTCGTTGGGGCGCCCGAAGGAGCGCCGCGTGTCGCGGCGCTGCTCGGGGCCCGCCTCGGGGGTGCCGGCGGGCCGCTCGTAGGGAGTCGGCATGCCCTCATCCTGACGCACAAGCCCCGCGAATCCGAGCCGGTTCAGGGTGCTCGGGGGTCTGTTCAGGGTCGCTTCAGGGTCGACCCTCATGGCAGGGGCACCACGCGACGGACACCATGGATGGCATGACGCAGATCCCTGGGCCGACCACCGCGCCCACCCATGAACCCCCAGCCCTCGACCGCTTCTTCGACTGGCTGAGGTCCCTCGACCTGCGCCGGGACACCGAGGACAAGTGGCTGGCCGGTGTCTGCTCCGGCATCGCCAACCGGTTCGGGGTCGACCCGATCGTCATCCGGGCCGCGCTCGTGGTCCTGGTGCTGCTGGGCGGAGTCGGCGTCACCGTCTACCTCATCGCGTGGGCGTTCATCCCCAACCGGACCCACGAGGTGGTGGCCGAGAGGGCGATCCGCCACGGCGACGTCCGGGGAATCATCCTGCTGGCCCTGATCGCCCTGTCACTGCTCGGCGGCATCGGCTTCGGCCACGACAACGCCGGCTGGTTCTGGTGGGTGCTCGTCCCGGTCGGCGTGGTCGTCTGGCTGGTGACCCGCAGCAAGGAGCGGGA
The DNA here is from genome assembly GCA_025936615.1 of Pedococcus sp. Next base: position 2,996 of record JAICSZ010000246.1, read on the forward strand.
CCGCGCCAGGGCACAGGCCACGTATGCCGCCGTGCCCGGCTCCCCCGCCGCCACCTCAGCTCCCTACGCCGGCACGCCCTACGCGGGCATGCCCTACGGCGCCACTTCCTCCGGCGACGCGCCTGCGGCGTTTGCCGCACCTGCCGGTGCGACCGCCGCGCCGTCCGGCGCCCCGGCGACGCCCTCCTGGGGCGGCCCCGCAGCTCCTCCGCCCGCCCCGGTCTCACCCCGCCCGCCACGGGCGCCCCGTCCCCCGCGCCGTCGTGGCGCCGGCTTCGTCGGTGCCGTGCTGGTCAGCGGACTGGCCCTCGCGGCATACGGCCTGACCGTGTGGTTCCATGACGCCAACTCGTGGTCCGGCAGCGCGCAGGCCATCGGGCTCGCAGTGGCCCTGGCCGTGGTGGGCGCAGCAACCCTGGTCCTCGGCATCGCCGGTCGGCGCGCGGGCCTCACCGGGTTCATCGCGGTGGTCCTCGCCCTGGTCACCTGGACCTCCGCGGTGGTGCCCAACATCGAGCTCGGCGGCGGCGTGGGCGAGCGGGTCTGGCGACCGGGTGACACCACCACCAGCTCCTACCGCGTCGGGCTCGGCCAGGGCACCCTCGACCTGGCCGACTACCCGCACGGGGCGACGCCGACACCGACCATCAGGGCGAGCGTGGGGGTGGGTGAGCTGCGGGTGGTCGTGCCGAGCAACCTGACGGTCCAGGTGCGCAGCCACGTCGGCATCGGTGACATCACCGGCTCCAACGGCTCCAGCTCCGAGACCAGCGACCCGTTCGACAACAGCGACGCCTCACGAGACATCAGCACCACCGAGACCATCGGCTCCGGCGAGCCCGAGGTCGTCGTCGACGCCCGCGTCGGCATCGGCCAGGTCACCGTCATCAAGGAGTGAGCCCCATGAGCCAACCGAACGACACCCCAGCCCCAGGCGGCAGCAACCGCCTCGAGGACGGGCAGACCCAGCCCACCAACCCTGAGCAGACCGAGGACACCCGCGTGATCCAGACCGACCAGCCCGAGACCGGCTCGCAGGCCACCGAGCGGCTGCCCACGGACCAGCCGCCGGCCGCCCAAGAGCCGGCGGACCAGGTCCTGACCGAGCCCGCCGTCGCCGGGCGACCCAGGGGGCCACACCTGCCGGCGATCCTGCTCGGGCTGGCCTGCCTGGTCATCGCCGGGCTGGTCATGGCCCAGGAGCTGGGACACCTCCGGATCGACTGGGGCAACGTCGGCCCGCTCGGCATCGTTGCCGCGGGTGCGGTGCTCGTGGTCCTCGGCCTCCTGGGCCTGTTGACCTCGCGCCGCCGCGACGCCGGCTGACCCGCCGAGTCGTGGGGGGGCCGACCGGCACCGGGGCCGGGGGGGGGGGGCCCGCACGAGGCGGGGGGGGGAGCCGCCCCCGGGGGGGCGCGACGCGCGGGCC
>JAICSZ010000288.1 GCA_025936615.1 Pedococcus sp.
AGGAAGAGCACCATGCACAGCCCGAAGCCGACCCAGGTGCCGGCGACGCCGACCGCCGGCAGCGCGAGCGAGAACGAGCCGAGCCAGGACCGGGCGAGCCCGCCGAGGCCCACCGCTCGCAGTGCCTCGTTGAGCACGCCCGTGGGAGCGTAGATCCAGCGCCAGGTCACCGCGACCACGACCATCGCCAGCACCTGCGGCAGGAACAGCACGGTGCGGAAGAAGGTCAATCCCCGCACCCGCACCCGCGACATGACCACGGCGAGCAGCAGCCCGAGGGTGATCGGCAGCAGAGCGTAGAAGATCAGCAGCACCAGGGCGTGCAGGAACGGTCCGCGCAGGGACGGGTCGGAGAACAGCGCGGTGTAGTTGTCCGCCCCGACCCACGTGGCGACGGACAGACCGTCCCAGCTGAACAGCGAGTACCACACCGACTGCCCCAGCGGGACGATGACCATGGCCACGAAGACCACCAGGGCGGGGGCGACGTAGAGGTAGCCGAGCGCCCGCGGCTCACCCGGCGCGCGACGTCGGTACGCCGCACGCGCCCGGCTGGCCATCGAGGTGTCTCCTCAGCCCTGGTGGAACTTCGAGTAGTCGGCCTGGAGCACCTTGGTGAACTGCTGCGGGGTGGACTTGCCGCCGATGAGGTTCTGCAGCGCGGCGGTGATCGTGTCGTAGAAGGTGGGCGTCGAGTAGTCGAGGTAGGGCACCAGGCCGTCGGCGGCGCTGACCTTTTGCCAGCCCGTGACCAGCTGTCCCTCGATGCTGGCGGAGGAGAGGGCGCTCGCCGCCGGTCCGGGGACGGCCGGGAGGTTGCCGGTCCTGAGCATCACGTCCGCGGCATGTGCGTCGGTGATGAAGTCGATGTACGCAGCGGCGACGTCGGGGGTCTTCGACTTCGACGTGACGCTGAAGGCCAGCGACTCACCACCGGTGGTCGCCAGCCCCTTGCTCGACGGCGGCGTCGGCATCAGGCCCAGCGAGCTGCCCATCGGCCCCTTCAGGGTGGCGGCCTCCCACGTCCCGGTGATGTCGAAGACCCCCTTGCCCTGGGCGAACTGCTTGTTCGCGTCGTCGTAGCCGATGCCGTTGACGCCCGAGGGGAAGTAGCCCTTCCTCGCCCAGTCCTGCAGGGTCGTGGCGGCCTGCACGGTCGAGGCCGAGGTCCACTTCGCGCCGCCGGTGCCGAAGACCAGGTTGCGCACCTCCTGCTTGCCGGCGGTCGCGGCCTGGATGACCCCGAAGGTGTGGATGGCCGGCCACTTGTCGAGGTTGCCGAACTGGATCGGCAGCTCGCCCTTGGCCTTGGCCTTCGCGAGGTCCGCGGTGAGCTCCGACCAGCTGGTCGGCGCCGCCAGGCCGAGCCGGTCGAGCTTCGTCTTGTTGTAGTAGACGCCGATGTACTCGCCCATCTGCGAGAGGCCGTAGAGCCTGCCCTCCCCGAAGTGGGAGGCGTCCGCGCTGACCCTGTTGAGCGCCAGCAGCGAGGACGGGTACCGCTTGGCCCACCCGTAGGCCTGGGCGTAGGAGTCCAGCGGCAGGAGCATCCCGGCCTTCACGAACGTCACCATGTCGGGGTAGCCCTGGTTGGCCTCCACCACGTCGGGCGGGTTGTTGCCGGACAGCGCCAGCTTCAGCGTGGTCTTGAGGTCGGAGAAGCTCTTCGACGTCCGCTTGATCGTGACGTTGGGGTACTTGGCCTGGAACTCCTTGTTGAGCTGGGTGATCTCGGCGTTCTGGCCACCCCGGACCTCCTGGTCCCACACCGAGAGCGTCACCTTGCCGGCCTTGGCGGGGTCGGTGGAGATGCCCGAGGCCGACTTCGTCCTCGGCTGCGTGGAGCTCCCCGACCCGGGGGCGCTGCAGGCGCTGAGGGCGAGGGCACCACACACCGCCGTGGCGGCCAGGGCCCGGTAGGGGAGCGAGCGCCGCGGCGGACGCGGGGCGGTGGTCGTCATGGGTGTCTCCTCGTTGTCGTCATGCCGGGTCATGCCGGGTCACGTCGGGTCCCGTCAGGCGACGGGGTCGTTCCCAGGTCGGACAGCCGGGCGATGGTGGCCGCGGCTCGTCTGCGGTCGCGCACCGGCGTCGACGGAGCCAGGTCGTCGAGGAACGCGTAGCGCCGTCGCAACGATGCAGCGTAGGCACTCGGGCCGGTGTCGGAGCGGACGACGCGCCACCAGTCGAGCACGTCGCCGAGACCGGGAGCGGCCAGCGACCCGCCGAACTGCTGCACCGCCAGTGCGGAGCAGACCGCGCCGAAGGCCAGCCGGTCGGCCAGCGGCCAGCCCGACAGCGTGCCGAGGACCATGGCGCTGCCGAAGACGTCGCCGGCACCCGTCGGGTCGGTCGCGTGCACGCGCAGCGACGGGACCTCTGCCTCCTCCCCCGTCGTGGAGTCGATCGCCATCGCCCCGTGCACGCCGTTGGTCACCACCGCCAGGGGGACCAGGTCCGCCAAGGCGTAGAGCGCCTCGCGGGGGGTCTCGGTGCCGGTGTAGGCCATCGCCTCCACCGCGTTCGGGAGGAAGGCGTCGCACACGGAGAGCTGGTCGAGCACGCTGCGCGACCACACGCCGGAGTCGTCCCACCCGACGTCGGCGAAGACCCGGGCGCCGTCGGCGCGCGCCAGGTCCACCCAGGAGGGGTGGTCTCCCCCGACGATGCGGTTCTGCGAGTCCAGGTCCACCATCACGGCGCGCGACCTCGGCGGGTGGCCGATCATCTCGTCGGCCGGGATGGGTGCGGGGTGCCCGTGGGTGACCATCGTGCGGTCGCCCTCGGCGGAGATCGAGACCGTCACCGGGGAGTGCCAGTGCGGGAAGGACCGGGACCGGGACAGGTCGACGCCTTCCTGGTCGGACAGGGTCCGCCAGCAGAACTCGCCGTAGACGTCGTCGCCGAAGGCCGCCGCCAGCGACGTCTGGAGGCCCAGCCGTGCGGCGGCCGTGGCGAGGTTGGCGATGCCGCCGGGCGAGGAGCCCATCCCGGTCGCCCAGGTCTCCACGCCCGGAGGCGGCAGGGCCGGCAGGCCGGTGAAGATGATGTCCAGGAAGACCATGCCGGACAGGAGCAGGTCGAAGGCCGCCCCGGTGGTGGGCTCGTCGGCCGGCACCGGCTGGTCCTCCACGGTCATCCGTCACTCCCCTTGCCGTCCGGCGCCATCACCCTAGTTGCCCGTGCCGGGCCGTCGGCAACCGCCCGCCGTCAGGCTCGCGCGGTAGGTTCCGCGCATGGACGTGGCGCGACGTGAGGCGGAGATCGTGCGGGTGCACGCGTGAGGCTGACGATCCTGGGCGGCGGTGGCTTCCGCGTGCCCCTGGTGTACGGCGCGCTGCTGCGCGACCACGGCGACCCGCGGGTCGACGAGGTGTCGTTGTACGACGTGGACCCGCGCCGCCTGGAGGCCATCGGGCACGTGCTGGAGCAGATGGCCGAGCAGACCGCCCAGCAGACGGCGGCCGGCCACGGCGACGCACCTCGCGTGCGCGCCACCACCGACCTCGACGACGCGCTGTCCGGCGCCGACTTCGTCTTCTCCGCGATCCGGGTCGGCGGCCTCGAGGGACGCACTCGCGACGAGCACGTCGCGCTCGACCTCGGCGTGCTCGGCCAGGAGACGACCGGCCCGGGCGGCGTGGCCTACGGCCTGCGCACGGTCCCCGAGGCGGTGCGCATCGCCGAGGCCGTCGTGCGATGCGCGCCGCAGGCATGGGTCATCAACTTCACCAACCCTGCCGGCATGGTGACCGAGGCGATGCAGTCGGTGCTCGGCGAGCGCGTGGTCGGCATCTGCGACTCCCCGATCGCCCTGGCCCGGCGCGCGGCGACCGCCCTCGGCCTGGACCCCGCACGCACGCGTGCGGACTACGTGGGCCTGAACCACCTCGGCTGGCTGCGCAGGCTCGTCCACGACGGCGAGGACGTGCTGCCCCGGCTGCTCGCCGACACGTCGGCGCTGCAGGGCATCGAGGAGGCGCGGCTCTTCGGTCCCGACTGGGTCCAGGCGCTGGGTGGGCTCCCGAACGAGTACCTCTACTACTACTACTTCGCGCGTGACG
>JAICSZ010000098.1 GCA_025936615.1 Pedococcus sp.
GCCATCCACACCGGGCAGGAGGCGATGAGCAGCGCCAGCATGGTGCCCTTGCTGTAGCCGAGCTCCTTGGTGCCGTAGGCGAGGACGAAGACCATGAAGACGTAGGCGATGCCGTTGGTGGCGATGAAGGTGCCACCGGCGAGCAGGACGGTGCGCCAGCTGTCCTTGAGCACGCTGACGATCGGGATCCTGGTGATGCGGTCCTCCTTCTCGACGGCCTGGAAGGCGGGGCTCTCCATCACGCCGAGGCGGATCCACAGCGCGGCGGCGACCAGGGTCGAGCTGAGCAGGAACGGGACGCGCCAGCCCCACGCGGTGAACTGGTCGTTGCTCATGAGCTGGGTGCACAGGAGGAACACGACGTTGGCGAGGATGACGCCGGCGGGCACGCCCATCTGGGGGGCTGCGCCGTAGAGGCCACGCTTGCCCTTGGGAGCGTGCTCGGTGGCCATGAGGACGGCTCCGCCCCACTCGCCCCCCACACCGATGCCCTGCAGGAAGCGCAGCAGCACCAGGAGGATCGGGGCCCACACGCCGATCGCGGCGTAGTTGGGCAGCAGCCCGATGCCCACCGTCGCCGCGCCCATCGTCAGCAGCGACGTCACGAGCATGGACTTGCGACCGGTCCGGTCACCGAAGTGGCCCATGACCACGCCACCGATGGGGCGGGCGATGAAGCCCACGGCAAGGGTGGCGAAGGCGGCAAGCGTGCCCGCGAGGTCGGAGCCGCCGGGGAAGAACTGCGGGCCCAGGACGAGGGCGGCAGCAGTGCCGTAGATGAAGAAGTCGTACCACTCGATGGCGGTGCCGACGAAGCTGCTGGCGACGGCCCGTGCCACGCCGCGGTCGGCGGGGGCGTGGTCCTGCGTCTGGGTGGCTGCCGGGGATGCGGTGCGCTCTGCGCTGACCGTGGTCATCGGGTGGCCCTCTCTGGTCGGCCACGGCGTCGGTGCCGCGGCGATGGTCCAGAGTGAGGGCGGAGAAGTTCGTTTGAAAAGCGGAGGTTTTGCGTGTGCCTCCTCAGTTTTTCTGAGTTATGCCGAGCCGACCCGCCTCCGCCAGGCGCACCGCGTGGGTGATGAAGGTGCGCGACGCCCTGCTCACCAGGGACTCGGGGTGCCAGACGATGTTGACGGCCACATCGGGCAGTACCGGGGACGAAATCTCTTTGACCACAACGGGTTTGCCTTCATAGCTGACACTGGTGCTCGGGCGCTGGAGCAGCAGCGTCCAGCCGAACCCGCGACCCACGAACGAGCGTGCCGTCTCGTAGGTGCGAGCCCGGTAGATCACCTTCGGTGCGAAGCCGGCCTTGGCACAGCAGAAGTACGCGTGGTTGCTGCTGGGAGGCGCGTCGAGCAGCACCATGGGGTCGTTCCTGAGGTGCGCGAGGTCGATCCCGCCGCTGGTGTCGGCGAGCCGGTGCCCTGCGGGCAGGACGGCGCTCGGCGACAGCCGGGCGAGGGCGACCGACTTCCAGGTTGGGTCCAGGTCGAGGTCGTACATGATGGCCAGGTCCAGCTCGCCGGTCTCGACCGCCTTGCTCAGCTGGTCCTGGGTGTTCTCCATGACCTCGATGCGGGCGTCCGGGTTGGCCTGCGTGAACTCGGAGATGAGCACCGGCAGGGCTGTCGGCGCCAGGCTGGGGTAGCAGCCGATCCGCACGACGCCGGACACGCCACGCTCCTCCCCCCTGGCGTCGGCCTCGAGCTCGCCGGCCTGGTGCAGCAGGAACTTGGCGCGCTGGAGGACCACCTCGCCGGTGGGGGTGAGGCTGACGCCCTTGGCCTTGCGGCGGCGCAGCAGCTCGGTCTGCAGGCAGCGCTCCAGCTCGGTGACAGCGGCGGAGAGGGCGGACGGCGAGACGTGCAGTCGCTCGGCGGCGCCGCTGATGGTGCCCGCCTCCGCCACTGCGACGAAGGCGGACAGCTGGTTCATCGTGAACGCAGGTGCGCCCTCAGACTTCGCCACGCTGCCCGACGCTAGTGCGCCTCGTGCGCCCCGTGCCAGCAGCCGACCCGACGAGCGGGCCCACCCGCGCCACCAGGTGGTCCGCGACGCACTCGGCGTCCTCCTCGACGAAGCCCAGCAGGGCCGAGCCGCGGCTCTGCTGCCATCGGCAGGCCGAGGAAGTAGAGCCCGGGGACGGCAGTCACACCACTGTTGCGGGCCTGAGCGTCCGGCCCCCGGCGGTCGTGACCACGTCCCCGGACGCCGAGACGACCCGCCCGCAGAGCTCCACGCCCGCTGTCCGCAGGTCCTCGAGCCGGGTGCCGATGACGAGCTCACCCTTCGCCCGCATCCGGCGGGCGAGCAACCGTCACCGGGTTATGCCGCGCCCAGCTCCCGGGTGTCATTGCCCGGCCCACCACTTGCGGGCAACGGCATGATGGCGGGGACGCGCCGACGGGAGGAAGCAGATGACGCAAGCCGTCACGGTCCGGTCACTGGTCGGCGAGGATGCCGAGCCACTGGCCGACCTCTACCTCGCGAACCGCGAACACCTCGCCCCCTTCGAGCCCACCCACGACGAGGAGTTCTATACAGTCGCAGGGCAGCATGGGCGGGTCGCCGCCGCGCTGGCCCGCCGCGACCAGGGTCGGTCGCTGCCGTTCGTCATCGAGGTCGACGGCCGGCCGGCCGGACGCGTCAACGTCACGAACATCGCGCTCGGAGGGTTCTGCAGCGGGTCGCTCGGCTACTGGGTCGCCGCAGACACGGTGGGCCGCGGCGTCGCCACCAGCGCGGTCCGTCAGGTGATCGACGACTGCTTCACCAACCACGGCCTGCACCGGCTCGAGGCCGGCACGCTCGTCGACAACCTCGCCTCCCAGAAGGTCCTGGAGCACACCGGGTTCACCCTGATCGGACTGGCGCCGCGCTACCTGCTCGTCGCCGGGCAGTGGCGTGACCACCTGCTCTTCCAGCGCGTCGCCGACGACCCGCCGCCTGGGACCGGGTGCTGACCAAGGCGGCAGACCCGGGGGCGTGACCGAGGCCCGGCCGTGCGGCTATCGGCGCCGCGTCGAGAAGGCGCTGAACCGTCTCGACGGCGTCAGCTCCGCCCAGGTCAACCTCGCCACTGAGGTCGCGAGCGTCAGCTTCGACCTCGCCATGGTCGACCTCACCCAGCTCACGGCGGCAGTGGAGGGCGCGGACTACATCGGGACCCCGCGGCATACCGACCGGCAGGCGACGGGGCGGCACGCCCGAGGAGGTGCCCACGGACACCAACCAGCCCGAGGTGAGCATCGGCGTGGACGCGGCTGTCCGCGGTATGGGGACTGGCACCGAACTGTGCCGGCGGCTGTTCGACGCGGCGGATGCAGGCGGCATACCCCAGGTGTCGCTCAGCGTCGGGAAGGCGAACCCGGCCGCGGCACTGTACCGGCGCCTCGGGTTCGATGAGGTGCGCGACGACGGTGACGCGGTCACGATGGTGCGCCGGCGCCCCAGAACTCCCTGAGCTGCCCGGCGAGTGAGTGGCCCTGGTCGCGACCGGCTCGGGCGGCGGGCGCCCGCAGGGACACGTCCATGGCGTTGGCGCCGAACACCTCCTCGAAGCTGAGCTCAGGGAAGACCGTCTCCACTCTGCTGCCGGCTGCGCGCAGCTCGTCGACCTGGGTCGCGAGCTGCATCCCCCACTCCAGCGGGTGGCGCGTCCTGCCGGCGAAGGGTGACAGCACCAGGACCCGCGCGTACCCCGCTGCCAGGTCGGCGTTCTCGTTGCGTCGGTAGCCTCCGTCGATGTACCGCCTGTCGCCGATCGCGTAGGCGGCCCCACTGGAGCAGCTGGCGGCCACCGCGTCCACCAGGTCGACCCCGCTGTGGCGGTCGAACACGACCCCTTCACCGGTGGCCGCATCGACCGCCGTGATGAACAGGTCGCGTTGTGGCCACTGCTGGTTGGGCAGTCGAGCGGCGACTACGGAGCGCCACCGCGCGTGTGGGGAGCCGTCCGACGCAGCCTCCAGCTCGAGCGCCGCTGCACCCATTCGTCGACGCATGTCGACTGCGTCCGAGGCAGCGGCGATGATCGCGTTCGTCCGCTCCAAGTGGTTCACCACGGGCGCGTTGGGAGCCCCTCCACCGTCCGGTCGGACCGGACCCTTCCGAGGCTGGGGGACAGCCGCGAGGGTGGCGGCAAGCAGCTCAGCAGGGTTCGCACCAGACAGCTGGGCCGCGGTCGTCGCCCCGGCAGACGTCCCGATGAGCACGTCGGCCTCGGTCACGTCCACCCCGGCTTCCAGGAGGCCGCCGATCAGGCCGACGAGCCATGCGTTGCCGGTGGAGCCGCCACCACCGAGGACGAGGGCTCGGCCGCTGGAGGGGCGCGGACGACCTGTGTCGTCGCCGTGCTGAGGAGGTGTGGTGTTCACGATCGCCCGGACGCTAGCACCGGGCACCCCGTCCCCCAACCAGGTTTTGCGGTCACCTCACCTGACCGAGCGGGCCGACGCTGGCCCTGGGCGCCCCGGCCGGGTCTACCGTGGAGGGACACCCAGGCGCCAAGGAGGAGAAGCCGATGGAGACCAGGCCCCCGGTCCCTCCGTTCAGTCGCGAGGACGCAGTCAAGAAGGTGCGGGCCGCGGAGGACGCGTGGAACACGCGCGACCCGGAGCGCGTCGCCGGCGCCTACACCGTCGACAGCGTCTGGCGGAACCGCTCGGAGTTCCTCGAGGGCCGCGAGGCGATCATCGAGTTCCTGAGGCGCAAGTGGGCCAAGGAGCTCGACTACCGGCTGATCAAGGAGGTGTGGGCCTTCGGCGACGACCGCATCGCCGTGCGGTTCGCCTACGAGTGGCACGACGACCAAGGTCAGTGGTGGCGCTCCTACGGCAACGAGAACTGGCACTTCGACGAGCACGGCCTGATGAAGCGCCGGCACGCGAGCATCAACGACGTGGCGATCGAGGAGTCGGACCGCAAGTACCACTGGGAGCTCGGCACCGCCCGACCGGCGGACCACCCCAGCCTCAGCGACCTCGATCTCTGAGGCCGCACAACCGGCACGCGCCCGGCGGTCCCCTGATCCGCGCCCCAGGCGGGACGCACAATCGCCCAAGCAGTAGTTGTCCTGGGTCTTGGACCGTCCTCGCCGCCCGCGGGGCTGCATGCGCCTTCCCAGCGCGGGGAGCGGACCATACCGGGCTCTGAGCCGGCCCAGCAGCTGACCGGCTTGCCCCTGGTCGCTCGGATCGGGTCAACTCACCGCGGGGCGGCGAGGACGGGGCTAGTGGGTGCAGGGATCACGGAGGCGATCGCTGCCGTCTGTGCATGTGTGCGGTCACGGCCGAGGCCCATGGAAGGCCCGCGTCATTGCGCGGCGTCGGCCGTCTGTCGTCGTCTCCCGCGTTTCCCTGCAAGGGCAGACAGGGCGCCGGCGGCTCGGCGTCGAAGCCGTTTGCGGTCATGATCGCCTCGAACTCGGCGTCGAGTAGCTCCGGGTCGTCACAGACGAGGACCGCGAACGCTTCGTCCACCGCAACCCAGTCGGCGTCCACCCGTGCGGGACTCATGTGGTCGCACCACCTCCTTCCAGCACCACGCAGCCGAAGGACGAAGGCCTGTCAGGCCGAGATCGCCTGGCGCTCGCGGCCCGCCGACGCGATCCGGATCTTGCGCGGCTTGGCCTCCTCCGCCACCGGCACGGTCAGCCGGAGCACCCCGTCGACGTAGGACGCGTCGATCTTGTCGGTGTCGAGGGTCTCACCGAGGAACAGCTGCCGGCTGAACACGCCCCGGGGGCGCTCCGAGGCAATGGACTCGGTGGACTCGGGGAGCTCGTTCCGCTCCGCCTTGACGGTCAACACGTTGCGCTCGACGTCGAGGTCGATGGAGCTCGGGTCCACGCCGGGCAGGTCGAACTCGACGACGAACTTCTCACCATCGCGCCACGCGTCCATCGGCATCACCGTGGGCCGGGCCATGGTGCCAAACACTTGCTGGGCCAGCCGGTCCAGCTCGCGGAACTGGTCAGTCCGCATCAGCATCTCAACCACCTCCTGTGCTCAGGTTGTCTCGGTCTCCCGTCGGCCTGCTCTTCTCGATGAGGCTCACAAACCTCAGGGATCTGATGTAGATTTTGTAAGTCGTTTGATCTTCATTGTCAAGTCCTCGCTGGAGACATTTTGAGCAGTCCTTCCGGTTCGGCCCAACAGCGGCCGCTCTACTCCATCTCCGTGGCGGCCGAGCTCGCGGAGCTGCCCCTGCCGACCCTGCGGCTCTATGAGGAGCGGGGCCTGGTCACGCCCGCGCGCACCCGCGGCGGGACCCGTCGCTACAGCGAAGCGGACATCGAACGCATCAAGCGCATCGCCGCGCTCGTGGACCGTGGTGTCACCTTGGCAGGGGTCGGCATGGTGCTCGACCTGGAGGACGACAACGCCGACCTCACGGCGCACAACCAGACGTTGCGGTCACGAAACACGGCCCTGCGCAAGGACAACCGGCGCCTGCGGCAGGAGACCGACGGGAGCGACGCCCCGGCGCACTGAGTCTCGAGGCCGCCCGGACACGCCAACGTCCCCGCCCGGGCGTGGGCGGGGTGTGGGGCGGGGTCAGGGTCGTGGCGGGCCGGAGCTGCTGGTGCCGGAGTTGTCGGCGTCGGTGCTGCCAGAGCCGGGGCTGTTGGCGCCGGGACTGTTGGTGCCGTAGCTGATGTGTGGGTCGGCGATGGGTCCGGCGCCGAAGCCGATGGCGCCCGCTCGTCCCCATCCGCAGTCCCGGTCGGGGACCTTAAACGGCCAGGCATGCTCGACCCAGGACCGGTACGCGGCGGCATCGAGACGGCGCCGCGTCGCGGCGTCGGCGCCGGCACCGGCTCGTTCACCGTTCACCCCGGCGTGGTTTCCCAAGCTCTGGCGGTGGGTGCGGTGGGCGGCGAGCATGGCGTCGTAGGAGCCGCGGGTCAGGTCCCACTGCACGAACGGCCCGCGCGGTCCTTCGGTGACGCGCCCGGCGTACCGGTGGGTGTGCACCACACTGTGGTGGGCCCGGCACAACAAGGCCGCGTTCCAGACGTCGCTCGGGCCGCCGTGGGCCCAGTGCAGCAGGTGGTGCGCGTCGGTCCAGGCGGCGGGCTTGGAACACCCGGGGAAGGTGCAGTGCTTGTCCCGCAACCACAGAGGACGCACCTGGGCGCGGGTGAACAACCGGACCGCCTCACCCTGGTCCAGGACTTCCCCCCGCGACCCGAGGACCACCGGCACCACCTGGGCGTCGCACGCCAGCCGGCGCACCACATCCGCGGACAACACCTGCCCGAAGGTGCTCAGCCCGGTGCCCCGGCACCGGCCCTCGAGAACCTCCAGGCCGACACTGACCACCAGCTGGGTCTTGGCCTGCCGCGGCACCCCCTCGGGGGCACCCACCGCCCGGACCACCAGGTCCA